>JAUVLS010000048.1 GCA_030600625.1 Bacteroidales bacterium | reverse complement strand
ATCTTAAGGTGACTATTGCAACGGGGTTCCACCTCTTCCCATTTCGAACAGAGAAGTTAAGCCCGTTAGCGCCGATGGTACTGCAATTGTGGGAGAGTAGGTCGTCGCCAACTTTATATAAGCCTCATCCGCCAAATGGCGAATGAGGCTTTTTACTTATATAAATAATATTTATTTTAAATATTAGAAAAAACACAACAACTACATGCAATTTTGTTATAAGAAATAGTTATCTCAAAACTTTTGTAACAAAATATATTACATCTCGTAAATCTATTAGCAAAATCAAAAACACTTATTTTGAAAGAATTTATAAAAATTCTAAAATCTCCTGTTTTAATTATCCTATTATTACTAGCTCTTAATACCTGTAAGGAAAAAGAGAAGAAATCATTTGTTAACTTAAACTCTATTGATAAAATTAAGAAAAGAGGGAAGTTGATAGCTGTTATGGATTTTAATTCAACCAACTATTTTATTTACAGAGGAGAGCCAATGGGATATCAGTATGAATTATTACAATTACTTGCTGAACAACTAGGTGTAAAGTTAGAAGTTAAGGTTGAAAATGATATTGATGAAAATTTTAGAATGTTAATGGAGGGTGAATGTGATATTATTGGTATAAATCTAACTGTTACAAAAGAACGATCGAAAATTATTAACTTTACGTACCCTCATAGTCAAACTCATCAAGTATTGGTGCAAAGAAAAATTGAAAACTGGAAAAATTTTTCGAAAGAAGAAATTAACGCTAATTTACTTCGAAACCAATTGGATTTAGCAGGCAAAGTAGTGTATGTGCAAAAAGGAAGCTCCTATGCTCAACGGATGAAAAATTTATCAGATGAAATAGGAGATAGCATTAAATTAATCGAAAAAGCTGATAAAGAAGTAGAAGAATTAATCGAATTAGTTGCGAGTGGAGAAATAGATTATACTGTGGCAGATGAAAATGTGGCACTTGTTAATCAAATTTATTATCCTAATCTGGATGTAAAAACGGCTGTTAGTTTTCCTCAAAATTTGGCCTGGGGCTTGCGAAAAGGAGATGATTTATTAAAAATAGAAATTGACAATTGGCTAAAAGAATTTAAGGGTTCTTTAGAATACGCATTAATATATAATAAGTATTTTAAAAATCCACGATCGGTTAGAATAGTAGAAAGTGACTATTATTCAAAAACTACTGGAAAAATTTCTGGTTATGATGATTTTATCAAAAAATATAGTAAAGATATTGACTGGGATTGGAGGTTGTTGTCATCATTAATATATCAGGAATCACGATTTAAACCAAATGTAGAATCCTGGGCTGGTGCTTACGGATTAATGCAGTTAATGCCTACTACAGCTCGTCGCTTTGGAGTTAATAGAAATTCTCCTCCCGAAAAACAAATTAAGGCTGGGGTTGAATTTATAAAATGGCTTGATAAGAGATTTGAAAATAGGGGAATTACTGATGAAGAGGAAAAAACTAAATTTATACTTGCTTCTTATAATGTTGGTTTAGGTCATATTCTTGATGCTCGCAGATTGGCAGAAAAAGAAGGGAAAGATCCTGATAAATGGGAAAATAATGTTGATGAATATATTCTTAAAAAATCGAATCCGAAATATTATAAAGATCCGGTAGTAAAATATGGTTATTGCCGGGGTTCAGAAACATATAATTATGTTTACCAGATTTTAGATCGATACGAACATTATAAAAATATTATTCCTGAAACTTAAAATTATTTTTTTTAATTATTTCAAGAAACTCTGAAAGTATCATTGCAGTTGCACCCCATATAGTTAATTTATTGGGGTTATAAATTGGTGCAACAAATGATAAATCGCCATATTTAAATTCCTTAGATGTGCAATTATCAGGATTTATTAAATCCTGAAGTTTGATTTCAATAATTTTTTCAACCTCGTTAGGATCAGCCTTAAATGTTGGAGTATCTTTATATATTCCAATTACAGGATAAACAACAAAGTTGCTTATTGGAATGTGTAATGGAGTTAATTGTCCAATAATATTAACCATTTTTGGGTTTATCCCAACTTCTTCATGGCTTTCGCGAAGAGCAGTTTCAATTATATTTTTATCTCCTTTTTCAAGCTTTCCTCCAGGGAAAGATATTTGCCCACTATGTGGACCATTATACTCGGTTCGTTGAATAAAGGAAATATATAGATCCTGATTTTTAGGATAAAGAAGAATAAGAACTCCAGCTTTTCGGGTCTTTTCATTTGGTTTGAAATAATTCCGAATTCCAGGAGCCATTTTTATCTGGGCCTTTTCACCTGGTAAATCCTTTTTTAATTCTTCTTTTAGATTTTTTAAGAAATCAGTATACATGAATCTTATTTTCTGAACTTCTTAATAAAGCTTTCAACTTCTGGAACACCACCTTGATAAATTAAGTAGCCGTTATATGGCTCTCTTTTTGTAATTTCATCATTAATTGGGGTAAGCATTATTTTTTTGATTTCTTCAGGATCATCAGTTTGTCCCAATGCCCATCCTAATTTTATAAAAGCTACCTCAGGTAACATATTCCCGGCAGGAATAATACCTTTTGCCATCATATCTCTACCAGTGTCGTATACAAACATATGTACGAAACCCCAAAGTGTTTGCAGAGTCATATACATTACCACACCTTTTTTAGTAGCTCTTTCTATTGCAGGGTACAATTCTTTATTTACATGACCTAATCCGGTTCCAACAATAACAATCCCTTTATAACCATTATCTACTAAAGCATCAATAGTATCAGGTTTCATTCCCGGATAGTAATAAAGCATGGTAACTTTATCAGAGAAATAAGGAAGTATATCCACATTTCTATCTTTTCGCCTATGTTTATAATCCTTTTTAATTGGAGTGATTTTATCTCTGTTTACAGTAGCTAGAGGTATATCACCAATTGTGCGAAAGGTAGATCTATAAGATGAGTGCATCTTTCGTACTCTGGTACCTTTATGCAACAAGCCGTATTCATCAGATGTAGGGCCAAACATACAAACCATCACTTCTGCTATATCCGAGTGGCCTGCAGTTTTCATTGCATGCATTAAATTAAGAGCTGCATCAGAGCTGGGACGATCTGAAGATCGTTGAGAACCAACTAAAACAATTGGAATAGGAGAGTTCTGTACCATAAAGGTTAAGGCTGCACCGGTATGATGCAGAGTATCTGTTCCATGTCCAATAACAATACCATCTATTCCATTTTTTATTTCTTCTCCAATGGCTTTTGCAAGTGCTATATATTGTTTAGGGCCCATATTTTCACTGAAAACGGCAAATACTTTTTCTGTTGTAAGATTACAAATGTCAGCAAGTTCAGGTACCGCACCATATAGTTCGCCTGGCGAAAAGGCTGGTATTACAGCTCCTGTTCTATAATCCAGTCGGGAGGCTATAGTTCCTCCGGTACCAAATAATTTTACATTTGGCAGGCCTTCAGTTATAGGAAATTCTTTTTCAGGAATTTTGTAATTGGCTTTTTTATAACCAGTTTCTTTCATCTCTTTAATAGTGCCAATATCAATTCCAATGTTATATCCTGTAGCAATTTTAAGTACAATGTGAATATCATCATCGTTTTCGGCTCGTGGAAGAACTGTGCCTTCAAAATTACCTCTTGTAGTTTGGATTGATGTTTGACCCCAAACCCTAACATTATATTTTTTTAGAACTTCTAATGCTTTGCCTTTATATCCTTGAAAAATATCTTCGTTCATTATTTTTGGATTTGAATACCTGCCTGTCGCCTGCCTGACGGTAGTCAGGGCAGATAAGTTAAAAATGAAATTAATTTTGCTCTATTGCTTTTGCCAATTGATCTGGCGGGATATTACCTATTGCTGTTTTTTGTAATTCACCCATAATCCATTGTTTTGATACTTTATCATCTTTAGAGATTTTAATCTCAGAAAATTTTTGTTTTAAAAATGGAATTTTTGATAAGATTTCTTCTTTAGGAACAGATTTAAAGTTGATGCTCGTGAGAATAGAATCAAAATCCATTTTTGGGTGTTGATAAACTACCGGAAGCATATTTTTGCTTAGCTGAATATCCAGTTTCTTATCAATTAAATATTTAAAAAGATCATAAATTTTGGAGTATTCAAATTTGTCTGCAGATGTATAATGGCCCTCAACAAATTTTAATCGATGCCCGATAAATGTTCCTATAAACTTTGGTTTAATCTTTAATGTATTGATAATCTTCTCAATAAGTAGGAATAGATTATTTCTAAAAATAAATGTGTATGTATCTTCAGGGATTCCCCACTTTTTTAGCTGATTATACCTGTCAATTACATCCGATGGTAAATTTTCACTAAGTCCATCAATATAACTATTTTCTAAAGGAATTGGTGCTGAATCAGTATCTGGATACATTCTGTCAGCTCCTGGAAGAACTCTTTCAAAAATAGTTGTTCCATCAAGGAATGATTTACGAGTTTCTTGTGGAACTCCTTCAAATGCCATTTGGCATCTTTCTTCAATAGTTTCTAATGCTGTTGGGATATCTTCATCGGGTGCCCAGAAAATAATTTGAGCATCATTTTCATTAGCTTTTAAAAGCTCTTTTATTTTATTGAAATTTTCGTTTATAACTTTCAGTTCTAACTCTTCAGAGTGAATCATGTTTGGCTTTTCTAAACAAGCAATAACCTTTAATCTATCAGATATTTCATTGGCAAATATTTTTCCAGGTTGAGTGAAATGTGATAAAATACCTTTGAAATAAGGAAGATTAACTGCTATTATTCTATACTTATCAATTAATCCATCTGTAATTGGTTCATACTTTAAATCAAAATCGCGATAATCTATTTCCTGATGTTGTATTTTCCATTTTGAGGAATCTTTTACACTATCATTTAATTTACTTTTAATATTTAAAAGTGCCCACTGTCGAAATGCTTCAATATGCGATAATTCAGGAATCAATTTATTATACGAAACACCTTTAATTTCAACACGTTCTCCACCCTTACAACTAACGTTAACATCTTCGCGACCTGCACCACTCCCAATTCGAACTTTTCCGGTACTTCTGTTTAAAAACCGGATATATTCTGCAGCTTCCTTTAATTCATCAGGAGTAACCATGTCAGGATAGGTTACTGTTTCAATTAATGGTATTCCCAAACGATCGGTTTTAAATATACGTGTGTGACGAATATCAGAAATCTCACGACATGAATCTTCTTCAATACTTAATTGTATTAATCTTACCTTTTTATTTTTTAATAGAATTTCTCCTTCAACTCCTAAAATTGCTGTTCGCTGAAATCCTGTAGGGATACTACCATCCAAATACTGTTTACGTGTAATATGTACTTCGCCAACAATATTTAACTTACATAACAACGATATTTCTAATGCGTATTCTAAGGCTTCTCTGTCAATTTTAAATGGAGGAGTATCATCAATTTCGTAAGTACATGCCGTTTTATTATTTAAACGGTATATAATTTCTTTTCGGGTTTTGTATTCCATTAATGCTGTGCCATCATACTCTCCAAGCTCACTTAATGTTGGGCGCATATGTCGAATAACTTCTGCATTATAATCATCATGATCATGATAAATGCCTGCCGGACAATGACAAAATAATTTTTCTTTAGTTTTTAATTGTTGATGAACTTCTAATCCCGACATAAAACCAATTCGCTTGTAATCAGTTTTAGTGGCTTTCTTCCTTGGTACATATCCAATTTCCCTTCGGGTTTGCTCATAATTCTGTTTAGGGTTAAAATCGATAGTTTCAGAGGATTTATTTTTTTTCATAGTAAATTGTATGTTTTTTAGAATACTTGAAGCAAATAAGATTGCTTAGAAAGAGCGTTAAATTAGTAAAAAAAAAAGGAGATAGAAAATATAAATTTTAAACACTTTATGAACAAGAATTTAGTTTTGATAAAACCTGAATATTATTTATGTTCGAACAATTAATATACCGTTACTTGTTGCTGGTTACTTGTTTTAAAAACCAGAAACTAGTAACAAGGAACCAGCTTTAATAAATTAATATAAGCTTATTGAGCTTGGTAAAGATTTCGTGATAAATGAGATCTATGCTTAATTAAACCTTATGGTTTTTTCAGGACTTAATCGAGAAATAATATATGATGGTACAACCAGCATAACAACTGTTATGACTAATGTTCCTAAATTCAACGCAAGAATATGCCAGAGTTTTAAATTAATAGGAACGGCATCTAAATAATAAGATGTAGGATCGAGCTTGAATATTTGAAACTGAGCTTGCAAAATACAAATTGCAATTCCAATTATATTCCCCCAAATTAATCCTTTCGAAATTAAAAATCCTGATTGATATAAAAAGATTTTCCTGATAGACCAATTCCTAGTTCCAATGGCTTTAAGGATTCCTATCATATTTGTACGTTCAAGAATTAAAATTAGTAATCCGGAAACCATATTGAATCCTGCAACAGAAATCATTAATACAAGAATTACCCATACATTCATATCAGTTAAATCTAACCAATCAAACATTTGAGGATACTTTTGTTTAATGCTCAAGACTTTCAACTTGGTTCCATCCGGATTAAAATGAAACCCTACAATGTCGCGAACATCTTCTGTCATCTTATCTAACTGAGAAAAATCTTCAATTAGAACTTCGAAGCCACTAATTTGATCATTAGTCCAATTGTTCAGTTTTTGAATGTGTTTAATATCAACTAAAGCAAATTTTTCATCAAACTCTGCCAGGTCGGTTTCATAAAAACCAGAAATAGTGAATGAACGCATGCGAGGAGGTTGTTGAATAAAATAAGCAGCTATTTTATCTCCAATCTTTAAATTCAACAGTTTTGCAATATAATTTGAAACAATAATGTCATTTGTTCTTGCAGAATCGTTTACTCTAAAAGATACACCATCAACCATGTTCTGGTCAAAAAACGACCAGTCAAAATTACTGCCAATACCTTTTAAGACTATGCCTTGAATGTCTGTTTTGGTTTTGATTATTCCGGCTTTTATTGCAAATTCCTGAATATTTTTAATTCCTCTCAATTCGCTAATATCTGTATAAAAACTTTGTTGCTTATTTATTGGTGCAGTTTCGAACGATATATTGGTGTCATAGTTTACAATTTGGATATGAGAACCAAATCCTATAACCTTATTACTAATTTCAGATTTAAAACCGGTAACAATTGCCACTGACAGAATCATTACAGCTAAACCTAAAGCAATGCCAATAACAGCAATGGTAACAATAGGTTGCGATATTCCCTTTTTTACAGACTTATCTGAAAATATACGTTTAGCAATAAAAAGTTCTGTATTCAAAATCCTTCTTTTTTATATAGATTTCCACAAATGTAGCAAAAATAAAACACTGTATTGTTAGGAAAATTGTGTATACAAATCATTAATTATAAAAGAACTATTCTGAGTTTGTAAAGAAAATTATTAATTTAGGGCTTTCTATAAGCTGATTTTTATGAATTATACTAAATATTTAATTTTAGCTTTTATTTTGTTTGTGTGTAGCTGTAATGGCAAAACTGCTGAAAAGAAGAACCTTGATATTAAAACAGGAGCTGCGCAAACCGAAAAATACATTCCTTTATTACAAAATAAAAAAATAGCAATTGTTGCAAATCATTCTACAATAATTAATGGATCGCATTTAGTTGATTCTCTCTTAAGTTTAAATATTGACATTAAAAAAATATTTAGCCCGGAACATGGTTTCCGTGGGAAAGCTGATGCAGGTGAGTATGTAAAGAATTACATAGATGAAAAAACAGGATTACCTGTAATTTCATTATATGGCAGTAGCAAAAAACCTGATTTAAAGGATTTAGAAGAAATTGATTTAGTTGTTTTCGATTTGCAGGATGTTGGAGTTCGTTTCTACACTTATATTTCTACAATGCATTTTGTATTGGAAGCATGTGCTGAAATGAATATTGAGATGCTGATTTTAGACCGACCTAATCCAAATGGCTTTTATGTTGACGGACCAATTCTGGATACTGTTTATAAATCATTTGTTGGAATGCATCCTGTTCCGATTGTTCATGGAATGACAATTGCCGAATATGCTCAAATGATAAATGGAGAAGGCTGGTTAAAAAATGAAATGCAATGCAAGTTGAGTATTATTCCTTGTGCAAATTATATACATGATTCTTTGTATGAATTACCTGTAAATCCATCACCGAATTT
>JAUVLS010000175.1 GCA_030600625.1 Bacteroidales bacterium | reverse complement strand
GTGAATATAATTTTTATTTCAATGATCTTCTTCTGATGCCATTCCAAAATAAATAGCTGACAAAATTGTAAATACATAAGCCTGAATAAATGCTACAAGTATTTCAAGCATCGACATAAATATTGTAAATAGAACAGATACAGGAGAAACAGCCATTCCTAAGCCGGGGCTCATATTCCCAAAAATAAATATCAAACTAAAAAATCCTAAAACAATAATATGTCCTGCAGAAATATTCGCGAATAAACGAATCATCAGAACAAATGGTTTAATAAATACTCCGAATAGTTCAATAAAAGGAATCAGTGGAAGTGGTAATTTTAGCCACCACGGAACTCCCGGGGTATTAAATATATGACCCCAATAATTTTTATTCCCTGTTATGGTTGTAATAACAAAAGTAAAAAGTGCTAAAGCCATTGTTACTGTAATATTTCCGGTAACATTTGCACCACCCGGAAATATAGGAACAAGGCCAAGCAAGTTATTCAATAGTATAAAAAAGAAAATAGTTAATAAAAACGGAGTGTATTTTTCGTAATGCTTTTCATTGATACTTGATTTTGCAACATCATCGCGAATAAATAAAATTACCGGTTCTAATAATGATTGTAACCCCTTCGGTGGTAATCCTTCTCTTTTTTTATAGGTATTTGCAACAGATACAAAAATAAATATCAGAAAAATACAGCTAAATAAAATGGCTGTAACATTTTTTGTAATTGAAATATCGAAAGGGCGGGCAAGAAACTCTCCATGACTATCTACTTCAATAATTTTATCTTTATAATCGCCCTCGTGTGCAATTTTAAATCCGTGGTAAGTATGCCCATGGCCTAGTTTAAACGACCAAAAAGAAATAAATCCTTTAGTTTTACTATATAAAATAACTGGTAAAGGAATTGCTACATGGTGTCCTTTATATGAATACAAATGCCATCCGTAACTATCCCTAATGTGGTCGAAAATAAAATCGCCTGGATTAAATTCTTCTTTTTCATGTGCTTCGTTATGCTCTTGTGGATGTTCAGGATCCTTTTCTGTAGGATTGTCATTTGCAAATATGTTTTCCTGATTAAAAATCAATATTGCAAAGACAAATGTAATATTTAAAAGGATTTTATACATACTACAAAGATTGTGTACTTACAAATTTATGCAATAAAAAGCAAAAAAGTTAATTGATGTTATAAAAAAAGGCAGTGCAATCAGATTTACACTGCCTCCTCATACGAAAAAATATAATTATTGTTTCTTGAGTATGGCTAAAAATCCTGTCAGAGTTTCTTTTGTTAAAATTCTAAATTATAAAACTAATTGCCAGTCTATTAATAAAACTCTGGCAGGGTTTTGATAATTCAAATTTATTCTTTTATACCAGGCTCTTTCTTATGCTCCCAGGCCTGAAGCTATTAAGAAGGTTGCAGCAAATGCAATAATAGCATATAATTCAGGGAATACAGCTAAGATAAGAGTATTACCAAAAACATCGTTACCACCACCAATAGCAGCAATACCATTTGATGTAACACCTCCTTGCTGAACAGCAGAAAATAATGCAACAAAGCCTAAGAATAATCCCATTGATAAGATTGCAATACCATTAAACATTGTCATTTCAGGGGAAATTAAGTTGAATAATTTGTCAATAACGAAATATCCACCAAAACCATAAAGGCCCTGAGTCCCCGGCAATGCAGCTAAAAGCATGTAGTTGCCAAATTTTTCTGAATCTTTTTTTAATGCACCGATAGATGCATTACCACCCATTGAAACTCCAATTGCACTTCCAATTCCTGATAGTGCGATCATAAACGCTAATCCTGCGTAAGCTAAATAAATTGCTGTGTTCATAACTTTATTCTCCTATTAGTTTTATTTATTTTCTATTTTGAAAAAGGTTTATACTGTTTACCGCCTCCAACAAAGCCGGCGTTTTTATAAAATTCTACAAATGTCAAACGTAAAGGATGAACGAATGCTCCTAAACTTGCAAGGAATATATTCAATCCGTGTCCAATTACTAAAATGATAAAAAATGGTATGTAACTAAAAAAATTACCTCCTAAAAACTGTGCTGCAATCTGATTAAATACCAATCCCAAAATAGCACTTGAAATTCCTAAAGCAAATAATCGAATGTACGATAATAAATCACCAAATATGCCTGTTATCATATTGTAAACATCGTATAATCCTGTAAAAACACTTATTATCATGTTTTTTTCAGGATTAGCAAATAATAATATCAGAGCAAAGCTAATTACTAAGCCTGTTTGCTTAACAATAGCAAAGCTTTCAATATTTACACCTGCTTGTTCAAGACCCATAAATGTTCCAAAAGTTAAGATTAAGAAAATCCAGCCAATGGTTGATAATCCATACTTTAATCCTCCTAGTTTTATTTGATTTGCAGCTTTTATAATCATTCCGTAAAATATCTGCAATCCACCAATTGCTATTGATAACCAGAATAATTTTAATGGTTCAAGTATGATTTGCTTTAAAGGATAAGCTTCGACTTTAACTAATTCAATACCAAAAAATGTTCCCGATATAAGACCCATTATTATTGTAGCCCCGCCTAAAAAGGCTGCTAAGGTCAAAAGCGGCTTTAATTGTTTACTTGCTTTTCTTCTAAAGATTAAAGTAGCAATAAGTATTATTAATCCGTATCCTGTATCGCCAACACAAAACCCGAAGAATAACATAAAGAACGGTGCAAAAAACGGAGTTAAATCTAATTCTTTATAATCCGGTAAAGCAAATAAATCTCCTATTGGCTCAAATAATTTCGAAAATTTATTATTCTTAAGTTTGATTGGCACCTTGTCTTCTCTTTCCGGCTGAGCAGATATGAAATAAACATTTTGTTCTTCAAGGAACTTCTCAAGATCTTCTTTTTGCTCTTGTGGAATCCACCCTTCAAGAAACATCACCTTCTCTTCTGCTTGTTTTTCAGTATGATTAATTGCTAAATCAAAATCGGTTTCTTCCTGTAATTTCTTGCGCGTATTTTTTAAAATATCCTGATATTTAATTGCATACTCATCAAAAATATTCTCAATTTCTTCTAAACGATTTTTACCGGCCTTATCTTTTGCAAGAAGTTCCGATAAGGTTTGCTCAGGTAATTTTATTTCTTCTGCATCAATATCAATTGGATTTGCCCCTCTTTGAAAAGCAACTATAAAAGTATGTCCGTATCTAATGCTGACAATATCAAGTGGATATTTTTCTTTCCATTCAGGATTAAATTTTTTCTCGGCACAAACAAAAAATCTAAGTTTAATATGATGTTTTGCAAATTTTTCGTGCATCTCAGGAGTAAAATCACCCCAGGGTTCAGCTTTTTGAATTTCTTTGTTCAAACTAAGTTGTTCCTGTTCAATAGCCATAATTTCATCAGAAAGATTTTTGATTTTTTCAACCAACTCTAATCCTTCCATTTCAGATTTTTCAGTAGCTTCTTCCTGATTTCTTTTTTTCAGAAACTTTAAGGCTTTATTTAATTCACTGATTTGGTGCAACGACAATTTGATATTTTCATCTATATCTTTCTTTTTTTCTATAATATGAAGCACGCCCAGCTCCTGAAGTTTTTCAAGAAAAGGGATATACTCCTTGTGATATATTAAGAAAGAATATTTCATCATTGGAATAATCATTATGCAGCCTCCCTTTGTTCTTGTCGTTTTTTAACAATTTTTTGAGATGATTTAGATAGATTTTCCTCATCTTCAAGAAATCGTTTTACTTTCGAGATTGCTTCTTCGTATCCCGGGATTTGCACTTTTTCGTAAAGGTTTACTTTTTGTGTGGTTTTTTTCCTCGCAAAATCCAAAAGCTCCATTTTTCTTAAGAAAAACTCACTTTCAATTGAGATCTTAACTAATGATTCAATAATTTGAACTCCGCTTAAAAACCAACTCGGTTTATTAAAAAGGCTAAATTCCCTGATCTCAAAAATTACATCTTCTAATATCGGTGTTTTAACACCGGCAATTTTCTTTACGGTCATTTGTACATCTTTCACAGCAATAAGATCTCCCTCGAATTCGCCCCAAAGCCGTACCATTGCATCATATTCTTTCATGCTAGATTCCAGCTTTTTAAGCAATTCTTCCGATTGGTCTTTAGCACGCTTGACTTCCATACGAAGAGCAGCTTCTTTACTTTGTAGCGTAGGCAATGCTCTTAAACGAATTTTAAGATTTTTGTTTAATTGCTGTAATGATGTTTTATTATATTGGAATTTTAT
>JAUVLS010000245.1 GCA_030600625.1 Bacteroidales bacterium | reverse complement strand
TCAATTGCTGCCAAAACCATTTCTACAGGATTTGTTCTGTTTTTAACAGGTATTCCTCCAGCACACATATATGCATCGCCAATTGTTTTAATTTTTTCGATATTATATTTTTCAACTACAGTGTCGAACTGAAGAAAAAATTTATCCAGCTCATCAATTAGAAGTTCCGAATCCATTTGTTCAGCGATCTTTGTAAATCCTTGGATATCTGAGAACAACACCGTTACCATATTGTAATGATATGGCCCTGCTTTTCTTCCTGATTTTAATTCTTTTGCTGTTGTTTTTGGCAGAACTCTTTCTAGTAAATTGTCAGATTTTTCTTTTTGTATAACAACTTCTTCGGTTCGCTCATGTATAATATTTTCTAGTCTAAATCGCTCCCGCGCAAAATAATACGCCCTCCATTTACCAATTAAGATAAACAGTAGTAGTGCTGAAATAATGTAGATAGTAAATGCTGTTTTTGTTCTGTAAAAAGGAGGTTTTATCGAAAATTCATAGCTAATTTCTTCTGAAATAGTATCGAAAATGTTTTTAGCTCTTAATCTAAATTTATATTTGCCCTCGAAAAGATTTGTGTACTCTTTGAAATTTGATTCTGACCAGCTTGACCATCCGCCAGCTGGCGGATCAAATCCTTCCAGCTTATATTGATATAGAATCTGATCTTCACTTTCATAATTTGGCGCTGAGAATTCGAATGCGACTGTATTCAGGCTATAAGCGAAAGGGCTGTGAGATTTGTTATCAGAACAAGATTTCCCGAAAGGTAACAGACAAATAACAGAATCTTTCCCAATGGCTATTTTATGTAAAATAGCTGAAAAAGGTTTATCAAAATGAATTTCCTGATTTAAATCGAGACGTATTAAACCTTCAAAACCTCCAAACCAAACTATTCCATTTTCATCAGGGAGAATTGATGTAATAAAGAAATCTTTTATTCTGTTAAGCGGGAGAGGGTGTAAAGTTTTTAGAGAATCATTTTTATAATTTTTAACCAAAGTTTTATTACGAGAATGATTCTTACCAATAATATTTAACCATAAATTATTCTGATTATCTTCAACAATCGGATAAACCCAGTTTGTTTGGTTAATAAAGTCAATTCCAAGCGAAGTATCTTTGTAAAATTGTTGATTAGAATTATTAAATCGGTAAATACCCTGTGATGTAGAGAATAGAATCCCATCACTTATAGCATAAAGATTAATCCATTCAAGGTTTTCAGGCAGGATGTTTTTATTGTTATAATGTTTAAATTTTAAATTCTTTGAATATTTCTCGAAAGAATCAATTTTATATACTCCATTTTCATTACTTGACAACCAAACCGTACCATCCTGATCTTCAGCAATACTTGTGATTTTGCCATTAATGCCTGTTATCTTTTTTTCGATAATAAGTATTCCCCCGGTATATCTTATGGCAGAAAATCCATCATTATATCCAAGAAAAATATAAGAAGGGTTCTTTTTTGAACGAAAAACGCTTGTTATTTCATCTGCCTGGCGGTTGTAAAACAGGTAGCCTTTTTTACCAACTATTTCATAAATTCCCTTTGAACATGAAACAAATAAGCGATCATTAAACTGATGAAAATCATAACAAATTGATTTTATTTCTTCAACTGCTTCGAAATTCGTGCAATCAAAACAGTTTTCACTTTTTTCATCATTAAAATAACCATAAACGCCGAGGGATGTTGCAACATATAGAATATTTTTAAATTTGATAACAGATTTAACATTTCCTTTTAATCCGTGGTTTTTGCTAAAATAGCTGTATGGCGAAGGAATTTCTATTCTGCTAATTCCCTGGTCGTGTAAGGCCCATAAGTTATTATTTTGATCTGCAAACAAATAATTAACCGACAAATTAAAAAGACCGCTATGTTCATCAATTACAGACACTACTTCGCCACTTTTATTAATTACTATAATGCCGGATAGTGCAGTCCCGATTGCATAGTTATCATTATTTAATTTACAAGCTTTTGAGTAAACATTTTCTTCCAGAAAATTATCTGCATTTGTTTTAAATGGTTCAACCGAATAATTGTCAAACAAGAAAAAACCTCGATCTTTAGCAGTTTTGATAAGAATTTGCCCATTAAACGGCAGGATGTCTATTACATTCTTTTTTGCAAAAAATGAACTTCCAGGTAATAATCTAAATTCATTGTTTATTAATTTAAAGATTCCTTCACCTTTTTTTTCCAGAAAAATTTGATCATGAATCTTAAAAAGCTCCAGTTCAACATTACTTGAATCTACAATTTCTATATATTTTCCGGTCCACTTAAAAAGAATTTTTCCATTACAAAAAAAGATATGGTTTTGATGTGAAAAAACCTGTTCTATTTGATCAAGAGGAGGCAATTCTGATTTAGAAGAATCAATTAGTGAAAAAAACTTGGGCTTACCGGAATTATTAGAAATAAATCCAAAATCGTTAAATGTACCTACGTAAATAATACCATTGTTATCAACATCCATGTATGGGATCCCTGGAACCTTTATTATTTCCCAGAAATTACCATCATACTGAATAATTCCATTGGTATTTCCAATATATGTTATTCCATTAAAATCCTGAATTATCGAAAAATTATTGTTGCTAAAACCATAATTGTTTAGAATTATTCGTTGTATATATGGGCTGCCAATATTATTTTCATAACTTTTTAATGGAAAAAGGATTATGAAAATTACAAGTAGTAATAAGGAAAAAAATGTTGTATTTTTACTAAAATTTATTTTAAAATACATATCTTGGTTTTTTGGAAGCAGATAAGCCTAATTTTATAAGTTGTAAGATAAGAATTTTTTTTATTTGATAACATTGATTTAAAATAAATATACTGGTTTATGAAAGATGATAATCATATTATTTTAATTCCCTGGGACTTTACACCTGTTGCCGAATGCGCATTACAGCATGGTTTTAAATTTGCCGAAAAGGCAAAAAGTAAAAAAATTGTTTTGATTCATATTATAAAAAATGAAAAAGAACATGATGAGGCTGTAGAAAAACTAAAACAGGTTGTAAGTGAAAATCAAGGCAAAAACGGTTTAGAAATAGAAGCTCTTGTTCGTAAAGGAAGTATATTTACTACTATTAGTGAAGTTGCAACCGAAATTAATTCAGAATTAGTTGTAATGGGAACTCACGGATTGCGTGGAATGCAAAAACTTACCGGGAGTTGGGCGTTGAAAGTAATTATTAACTCAAAAGTTCCTTTTGTTGTAATTCAGGAACCTCCAAACGAAACAGATTTAAAAGATATAGTATTTCCTCTCGATTTTAAAAAAGAA
>JAUVLS010000255.1 GCA_030600625.1 Bacteroidales bacterium | reverse complement strand
ACCAGGAGATAGAAAATTATTATAATGAATATTCAGGTAATTTTATACTAAATCATAACATTGTAAAAGCATTATTCCTTAAGATATCAAAAGAAGCACCTGAAAATGATAAAGTTAAACGTTGGTATAAATCTAACGACCAGGAAAATTTGTCAAGATTAGAGGATTATTGTTATCAGTATGCTACAAAATTTGATGATTTTGATAATAAATGGATCCCTTTTAATAATTTACTGATCGAAATTCCGACAAATATTAATGATCAGGAAAGGTATTTAAGGTATAATAAATATATTGAAACAGAAGACGATTTATTTTACTATTTTGTTAAAATTAATGAATATAGTTTAAAGAGTACAGTTCAACCTCTGGAATACGCACAGTTAAAAATAAAGAGTATTTTGTTAAATAAACGAAAATTTACTTTTATTGATGAGCTTGAGAATACAATATATAATGATGCACTTAATCGTAACGAATTTATAATTTATTAAAATAATACAATATGAAGATTACTTTTTCAAAACAAATATTTTTTATTCTGTTATTTATTTTTTCTATTAATGTTGCCAACAGTCAGGAAAAAATGATGATTGATAGAATTGCAGCTACTGTTGGTGATAAAATGATTTTGCAATCAGATATAGAAAACCAGGTTTTACAAATAATGTCGCAAGGATATGCAACTTCTTCAGGTATGGATTGTGAAGTATTACATCAGTTATTAACTCAAAAATTACTATTAACTCAGGCTGAGTTAGACAGTATTGAGGTTGGAATAAGTAGAGTTGAGTCCGAATTGGAGCGTAGATTAATGTACTTTGTCAGACAGGTTGGCTCTGAAAAAAAACTAGAAGAGTTTTATAACAAATCAATTATAGAGATTAAAGAAGATTTCAGGCCACTTATCGAAGAACAGTTGAAAACACAAATGATGCAAAGCTCTCTTGTTTCTGGTATTGATGCTTCTCCAAAGACTGTTAATAAGTTTTATAAAGATCTTCCTAAAGATAGTATTCCAATGATTAATACCCAGTATGAAATTAATCAGATTTTAGTTTATCCATCACAAAATGAAGATGCAAAAAATGAATCAAGGGATAAGCTTTTAAGTTTGCGACAAAGAATTATTGATGGGGAAAGATTTTCAACATTAGCTGTTTTATATTCTCAGGATCCGGGTTCTGCAAGAAGAGGTGGAGAACTGGGATTTAGGTCAAGAGATGAACTTGACCCGGAATTTGCAAAGGCGGCTTTCAGGTTAAGCGATGATGGAGGTATTTCCAGAATTGTTGAATCAGAATATGGATTTCATATTATTCAGTTAATTGCAAAAGAAAGTAACCAGGTAAATGTTCGTCATATATTAATTATTCCTGAAGTTAATATTGAGCAAAAAGTGGCCGCTAAAAATAAGCTTGATAGTATTTCAAACTTAATTAAGCTTGATAGTATAAGTATTGATCAAGCAGCATTAAGATTTTCAGAAGATGAGCAGTCGCGTTTAAACGAAGGTTTAATGGTTAATCCTATGACTGCCTCTACACGATTTGCTCTTGATGAGCTACCATCTCAGGAGTATAATGTTATAAAAAAATTAAAAGTTGGAGAAATATCTGAACCATTCGAGTCGATAGATGAAAACGGGAAGATTGCTTATAAAATTATTAAGATTAAAAACCTAATTGAATCTCATAGAGCAAATCTAACTGATGATTATGAGTTAATAGAACGAATGACTCTTATGGGAAAACAACAAGGCATTATTGAAAAATGGATTCAGGAAAAGAAAAAGAAAACCTATGTTCATATTGACGAATCATTTTTAAAATGTGAGTTTTTAGAAGACGGATGGATTAAGTAAAATTGAGTTTAAAGTTCTGAGTTTGGAGTTTTTTTATTAGCATCCCTGCCTGTCGCCTGCCTGCCGGCTAGGCAGGGCAGACAGGTTTGCGACTTCGCGGTGAAAAATTAATTATTAATAATGAAACTATCTCTTTTTCGTGTTATTCTACTATTCTTCTTTAGTACTTTATGTGCTCCCGGTATTTTTGCTCAGAAAAAGGAACAAATAAATATTCTAAATTCTAATTCATTAGAATATGACAAAAATATTGGGGAAGGCATACGACGTTTTATTGGCGATGTAATATTTGAACACAATAATGCTACCATGTATTGTGACAGTGCTTACCTCTACAGTGGGCAAAATTTAATTCAAGCATTTAGCAATGTGCATGTTAACAGGGGAGATACACTGCACCTGTATGGCGATTTTATGTTGTATAATGGAGATACCGACATCGGTAAATTCAGAAATAATGTTAGGTTAGAAGACAAGGAAACCACTTTATATACCGATTCGCTTAATTTTAATAATGCAACAAATATTGCTTATTATTTTGAAGGTGGTAAAACAATTAATGAGGAAAATACTTTAACAAGTGTAATAGGATATTATTATGCTAACGAAGATTTATTTTTTTATAAAGATAGTGTAGTTGCTATAACACCAGATTATACAATTTATACTGATACACTAAAATATAATACCGAAGATAAAATAGCTTATTTTCTTGGTCCTACAAATATTTACAACGAAGAAAATCATTTGTATGCAGAAAATGGTTGGTATAAAACCGAAGGAAAAAAGTTTCAGTTTAATGAAAATGCACGGTACCAGAATAAAGAGAAAATACTTAAAGGTGATAGTTTATATTACGATGAGTTAAATGGGATTGGTATTGCAGTTCAAAATATTGAAATGATTGATACTACTGAGAACATGATTTTGAAAGGAAATTATGCTTATTACACCAAAGAACCTGAAAGTTTTCTTATTACTGACAGTGCCTTGTTAATACAAGTTTCTAATTATACTGATTCCTTGTTTTTACATGCAGATACACTTACTTCAAATTATGATACAAGTGGTTATAGAATTTTAAAAGCCTATCATAAGGTTAAAATATTTAAGGAAGATTTTCAGGCTCGATGCGATTCAATGGTTTATAATTTTCAGGACTCTGTTATTACAATGTATACAGAACCAATTTTATGGTCCGAAGGCAGCCAAATGACAGCTAAAAAGGTAGAAGTACACATAAAAGATGATAAAATAGATTTCTTTAAACTCATAAACACAGCTTTTATAGTTTCGCAGGAAGATACCTCAAGATATAATCAGATAAGAGGGAAGGAGATGATAGGTTATATCCGTAATAATAAATTACATAAAA
>JAUVLS010000117.1 GCA_030600625.1 Bacteroidales bacterium | reverse complement strand
TATCTTTCATCAAGTCACCCCGTGACTATCAAACGATTAAATAGTTTACTACGGATTTAAGGTACCACTTATACCATTCTAACTTTAAATTCAATTAACATCTTTCATACTCAACTGAATTCTTTTTCTTGCCAAATCAACTTCAATAACTTTTACTTTTACATGCTGATGCAATTTCACTATTTCGTTTGGATCCGACACAAACCGATTTGCTAATTGCGAAATATGAACCAATCCATCTTGTTTAACGCCAACATCAACAAAAGCACCAAAGTTCGTGATGTTTGTTACAATTCCGGGTAATTCCATTCCAGCATGCAAATCTTCAATTTTATGGATTCCTTCAGCAAATTCGAAAACTTTTATACCCTGACGAGGATCACGGCCAGGTTTTGCCAATTCTTTAATAATATCATTTAAGGTCGGTAATCCTACGTCTTTTGATATGTAATTTTCTAATTTTATTTGTTTCCTGAGATCTTCATTTTTAATTAAATCTATCACTTCACAGTTTAAGTCCGAAGCCATTTTTTCTACAATGTGATAACTTTCAGGATGAACAGCACTATTATCCAATGGATTTTCAGCTTTATCTATTCTTAAAAATCCTGCTGCCTGCTGAAAAGCTTTATCGCCCATTCTTTTTACTTTTTGCAATTCTTTCCTTGAGTTGAAAGCTCCATTTTCTTTCCTGTAATCAACAATATTTTTTGCTAACTGCGGACCAAGACCTGAAATATAAGTTAACAAGTGTTTACTTGAAGTATTTAAATTAACACCGATATTATTTACACTACTTTCAACAACCTGATCCAATTTGCCTTTTAGTTTATTTTGATCCACATCATGTTGATATTGCCCTACACCAATTGACTTGGGATCTATTTTAACAAGTTCTGCCAAGGGGTCCATTAACCTGCGACCAATAGACACAGCACCACGCACGGTTACATCATATTCAGGAAACTCTTCGCGTGCAACCGATGATGCCGAATAAATTGATGCTCCATCTTCACTAACAACAAAAACTCTCACATCCTTTGAAAATCTGATCCTTTTAACTAAAGCTTCAGTTTCACGACTGGCAGTTCCATTACCAATAGCAATGGCATCAATTTTAAAAGTTTCGACCATTGAATCGATCTTTTTCATGGCCATTCCTTTCTCATTTTGCGGTTGATGCGGATAGATAGTTTCGTTATGTAATAAATTACCCTGGGTATCAATACACACCACTTTGCAACCGGTTCTATACCCGGGATCAATTGCCAAAATATTCTTTTGTCCAAGCGGCGGAGCTAATAAAAGCTGTCGTAGGTTATCAGCAAAAACTTTAATTGCTTCTTCATCGGCTTTATCTTTCGATGAGTTTTTAAATTCTGTTTCCATTGAAGAAGACAAGAGTCGTTTATAACTATCTTTAACAGCCTCACGTACTTGTTCCGAAACATCATATACCCCACTAACAAATTGATTTTCCAATATTTCTAAAGCCTTTTCCTCATCAGGGGAAATTGCAATTTTCAGGAAACCTTCATTTTCGCCTCGGCGCATTGCTAATAATCTATGCGAAGGGCAGCGTTTTAATGGTTCCTCCCACTCAAAATAATCTTTAAATTTTATTCCTTCAAGTTCTTTCCCTTTAATTGCTTTAGATTGAATTTTTGATTCATGTTGAAATAAACGACGAATACTATTACGTGCTCTTTCGTTTTCGTTAATCCATTCAGCAACAATATCACGAGCTCCCTGCAAAGCATCTTCAATTGTTGGAACTTCATCATTAATAAACTGTTCAGCTTTACTATTAAGATTAAGTTCTTGCTGTTTCATTATTATTTTAGCCAAGGGCTCCAGTCCTTTTTCTTTAGCTTTTGTGGCCCGGGTTTTCTTTTTTTGTTTATACGGCAGATAAATATCTTCAAGTTCAGTTAAAGTTTGAGCTTCCTCAATACGTCTTTTTAAATCATCTGTTAACTTCCCCTGCTCATCAATTGATTTTAGAATTGTCTCTCTCCTGCTATCAATTTCTAATAGTTTTGTAAACTGATCCTTTATTGCGGCAATCTGAACTTCATCTAAACTTCCTGTTGCCTCTTTTCTATACCTGCTAATAAAAGGCATTGTTGCCCCCTCATCAAATAATTGAATTGTATTTTTTACCTGCCAGTCTTTTACAGAAAGGCTGGTTGATATTTTTAAGATGTGATTTTCGTTCATGTTTTTTTATTTATAGGGAAGCTAAAATAATGAATTAACAAGAATTAATTGTAATAATTAAAAAAGTATTTATATTTGCTGCTGAAATGGTTTTTCAAAAACGTTTTGTGTTTTTGGAATCAAAAGGGAATCAGGTGCCCTGCGTAAAAACAGGAATTCCTGAACAGTACCCGCTGCTGTAATCTCTTGATAAAAGTTTCAAACATTCTTTGCCACTGCCGATTTATACGGTGGGAAGGCGTTTGAAATAAGAGTAAGTCAGAAAACCTGCCATTAAAACCACATTATATTAATGTTCGGGAGTAAACATTGAATTTGATAAAATGTCGATCAGAAAATTTTATTTATTTGTTTTATTTATTTCTTGTACTCTTTATTCTATAGGACAGAGTGATACTTTATTGGAATATACTATTCCGGAAGTTACGTTTACAAGATCAAGAACAAGCTTTTTTTCAGAAGATAATCAACTTATAGAAATAGACACGCTAAGCTTGTTAATGAATAATTCATCAAACCTGGGAGAATTATTATCTGTTTCGTCTCCTGTATTTATAAAATCCTATGGCAGTACAGGCTCACTTTCAACTATTTCATTACGCGGAAGCGGTTCAAATCACACACAAGTAAACTGGAACGGTTTCCCTATTAATTCAATAACCCTAGGAACAATGGATTTATCGAATGTTTCGGTTGATATGACTGACAATATTAACATAACAAAAGGAGCAGCAGGTTCTCTGCATGGAAGCGGTACTTTTGGGGGATCAATAAATTTAATTAATAATCCTGACTGGAATAATAAAACTAATATCCGGTTTTCTTCAGAATTTGGCAGCTTTAATAACCAAAGGTACGGCCTGAAAATGAAATTCGGAAATAATAAATTCCGGTATAATATTTACGGATTTCTTCAACATGCCGAAAATGATTTTACATATTACGATTCCAGGCCGGATACGATTTTACACCGCAAACATAACAAGCTTGAAAATAAAGGAACGGTTCAGAATATTTATCTCAGGCTTCCAGGTAAAAACACAATTGCAGCAGGGATATGGTATCAAGATAAAGATAAAGAAATACCTAACATTCTTGGTGTAACTACTGAGAGCAATCAATTTCAAAACGACCGGACTTTTAAATCATACATTAAATGGACAAATGTTTTCGAGAAATCAAGCTTAAAAATAAATATTGCTTATTTTGACGATTATCAGCTATATACAGATAAAACAAATGCTGATGATAATGACTATTTTATTTATTCTGAAATAAAAACAAAATGTTCATATAATGAAATAAATTATCGTTATTATTTTTCTGATAATATTATTATTGATTGCGGAGGTAATTATGCATTTAAAGAAGCCGATGTTTCTGCTTACGAAAATATTGTTAATGAGCAAGATGTTGCTTTTATTGGTGCTGCTAAATTTAATTTTTCAAATTTAATATCCAACATCTCCTTTCGAAAAGAATATAATACAGACATAAACCCTAAACTATTATTTTCGGCAGGACTTAGGTATGAAGTACAAAAAAACAAGCTTTTTATAAGAGCAAACTATTCCGATAAATTTCGCCGCCCGACTTTTAATGACAAATACTGGCCTAATGCCGGAAATCCCGATCTTTTACCCGAAGAAGGGTGGAGCAGTGAATTTGGATTAAAATATCTGCCATTTAACAAACTAAAAGGCCTGTCGTTTCAAACAACTGTTTATTATTCAGAAATAAATAACCTTATTCAATGGATGGGAATGTTTGGCCCGCAAAATTTTAAAAGGGTATTGTCAAGAGGAATAGAATCATCTCTTGGTTTTGATCATAAATTTAATACTGACTTTTTAATTAAAACCAATATAAACTATTCATATATAAAGTCAACAAATAAAGATACCGACAATGAAAATCTTGAAAACAAACAATTATTTTATACTCCGTTTAATGAAATAAAAGGAATGCTAAATATACTTTATCGCAAGTTTTATATAGGTTATAATATAAGTTACTCGGGGAAATATTATACTATCGCTGATAATAGTTCTGAACTGCCGGGTTATACAATCTCAAATTTATATTTAGGTTCAAATTTCAGGTTTAAAAAATCAGGAGGCAATATTCAATTTAAAATATTAAACATATTTAATACGGAATACCAAGTTATGGCAGAACTTCCAATGCCCGGAAGAGCATATTATTTAAGCCTGGGTATAGATGTTTTTAATTAAATATTTTATAAATAACGTTAATCAATAACTAAAATCAAATTAATCATGAAAAAATTGAGTTTTTTAAATTATTTGTTAGCTGTGTTGTTTACAAGCATGGCTATTAGTTTTACTTCCTGCGAAAAGGATGATGAAGATATTAATCTTTCGCCAACTTTTGTAAGTATTGAAATATCAGATGATAATTTATCTGCAAAAGTTATTTTTAGTGAGGGAGTTTATGCAAATGCTGATATGGCCAGCAATCTTGATGTTTCTGATTTTATTATTTCAATTACAGGAGATAGTGAAATCGATGCGGAATATACATTTAGTCATACTGCAGGAGTCGATTCTGCAATTATTACTATTACAAGCTCCTCTGTTTTTTACGGAAATGAAATTTTAACTATAAAACCTGCTGATGAGCAAAGTGTTTTTGATATACTGGGTTTGGCAATGTTAGCATCTGAAGAAGGCAGGTCGAATAATTTGTCTGAACAAACCGGCTATTTGCACGGAATGTTTATTACAAGCGAAGGAATTTATGGCAATAATAATGGTTCAATAAATTATTATAATCCTGAAACAAATGAATTGATTTGCGGTTTGTTTGAACAAGTAAACGGCAATTCTCCGGGCGACATTGTACAATGCTTTGCAGTTATAGGAGAAGAAGGATATATTGTTGTTAATAATTCAGATAAGATTGAAGTAGTTAATATGAAAACTTTTGAATCAATTGCAACAATTGAAGTAGATTACCCGAGATATATTGTTGGCGCAAACGGCAAAGCTTATGTAAGTGCCGGAACAACAGAAGGGAAAGTACATATAATTAATACTGAATCTCATAGCATTACAGGAACAATTGATATTGGCAAATATCCTGAAAATATTATTTCATCAGGCAATTATGTTTATGTTTCGAACCAGGGAAACTCCTGGGCTGATATGCCCGACAGTACAGTAAGTGTTATTGATGTCAGTACCGACCAGAAAGTTAAAAATGTTACTGTTGGTCAGGCTCCTACTAATCTTGTAAAAGATACAAACGGCGATGTTTGGGTTATGTGTACCGGA
>JAUVLS010000274.1 GCA_030600625.1 Bacteroidales bacterium | reverse complement strand
TTGACTTTTGGTACAGTTTCTGTCTCTGAAAAATCACTGTTATTATTTAAAGTTCCAAGTTTTTTTTGATCAACGTAAATATCAATATCAAAAGAACTATTCATTATATCCTGATTAGTTTCGAAAGAAACTTCTCCGATTTTCTGTTCAACCCCGCCTGCCGGACGGGCAGGCTGTTCCTCCATTTCACAACTTAGAAGCAATGTAATAAGCATTATTCCTATGAATTTTTCAGGTTTCATCTTTTTGATTTTTTTAATTTATATTTATTAGATGTTTATATCTTTAAAAAAGTTGCTTTTAAGTAAATCTATCTTTTAAACAAATAATTAACACCCCAAACCAAAATGACAAAATTTAAAGACAAAACAGTTTTGATTACCGGTGGTGCTGCAGGTATCGGGAAATTAATGGCAGAAAAAATTTTACATCTTGGAGCATCGAAAATGATTCTTTGGGATATTAATAAAGAAAATCTTGACACAACAACAAAACATCTTAAAGAGTCAGGCTTTAATGTTTATTCGTATATTGTTGATGTAGCCAATCTTGAGATAGTGAAACAAACAGCTCAAAAAGTAAAAGATGAAGTAGGCAAAGTTGATATTTTAATTAATAATGCGGGAGTTGTTGTGGGAAAATATTTTCATGAGCATTCGCACGATGATATTGACTTTTCGATGAATATAAATATATCAGCTTTAATGCATATCACTTTAGAGTTCTTAAATGATATGATTGAAAAGGGGGAAGGACATATTGTAAATATAGCATCGGCTGCAGGAATGGTTTCCAATCCTAAAATGTCGATTTATAGTGCCAGTAAATGGGCAGCTATCGGATGGTCTGATTCTTTGCGCTTGGAGCTAGAACTTATTAGTAAAAATGTAAAGGTAACAACTGTTACTCCATACTATATCAGCACAGGAATGTTTGATGGTGTAAAATCGCCGATTATTCCTATTGTTAAACCGGAAACTGCAGCGAATAAAATAATAAAAGCAATAAAAAAGAACAGAATCTTTATTAGAATGCCCGGGCTTGTTTATACACTTCCTTTCATAAAAGGAATTCTTCCTGTTCGCTGGTTTGATTTTATTATAGGTAAAGGTTTTGGAGTTTATAAAAGCATGAACGAATTCAAGGGACATTAAAAATAAATTACTATGACTACATTAGAAATAATTAATCTGCAACGAGAATATTTTTTTTCAAATAAAACAAAATCTGTAAAATTCAGGATTAAACAACTTAAAAAGTTTCGTAAAATTCTGAAAGATAATGAATCATTGCTTTATGATGCAATTGACAAGGATTTTGGAAAATCAAAATACGAAACATATTTAACAGAGCTTTCTTTAGTTTATCACGAAATAAATCTGGCTATTAAAAAGGTTCGTAAGTGGTCAAGGCCCAAATATGTGTGGACTAACCTGGCAAATTTTCCCGGTAAAAGCCGAATATTTCCTGAGCCATTAGGTAATTCATTAGTTATTGGAGCATGGAATTATCCTTATCAACTTTCACTTATACCTGCAATTACAGCTATTGCTGCGGGGGATACGGTAATAATAAAACCAAGCGAATTATCAGAGCATACTTCAGCGGTTATGAGCAAATTGATTAATGAAAACTTTGATTCGGGATTATTATATGTAAAAGAGGGAAGTGTTAAAGAAACAACCGAATTGTTAGAGCGAAGATTCGATAAAATTTTCTTTACCGGAAGTACTGCCGTAGGGCGAATTGTAATGCAAGCTGCTGCAAATCATCTTACTCCTGTTACTTTAGAACTGGGGGGCAAGAGCCCTGTATTTGTTTTCTCTGATGCCAGTTTAAAAATGACTGCCAAAAGAATTGCATGGGGTAAGTTTTTAAATGCAGGACAAACATGTGTTGCACCTGATTACGTGTTGGTTCACAAAGATATTAAAGATAAGTTCTTACTTGAAATGAAAAAACAAGTTGAGCTTATTCATGGCAATGAACCTAAAGGAAAAGAAACTTATGTTCGTATTATTAATAAACGACATTTCGATAGATTAAATGAATTAATTCATCGTGATAAAATTTATTACGGAGGAGAAACCGATGAGGAACATTTATATATTAGTCCAAGCATACTTGATAATATTTCTTTTGATGATAAAGTAATGGAAGATGAGATTTTCGGGCCAATACTTCCCGTAATTGAATTTGATAATTTGGATGATATTATAAATAAAGTGAAATTAAGACCAAGTCCATTGGCATTATATGTGTTTACTAAAAAACGTAAAATAAAGAAACGATTAATTAAGGAAATTTCTTTTGGTGGTGGTACGATTAACGATACTATTTTGCATTTATCAAACTCGAAATTGCCTTTTGGTGGGAAAGGATTTAGCGGAACAGGCAATTATCACGGGAAAGCAGGTTTTGATACTTTTAGTCACAAAAAAAGCATTTTGTATAAAGGATTATGGTTTGAACCATTTTTAAAGTATGCTCCATATAATAAGTTTAAGATGAAACTGCTAAAATGGATTATTGAATAAATTGAAAGAGTTTTTATCAAAATTAGAAAATAAAATAAAAACCGCAAAGACACAAAGACGCAAAGTAAGAAATGAGAAGTTCAATATACTTAGCGTCTTGGCGACTTAGCGGTTAATTGTGTTTTATTACTTCAATCCGTTTCTTTCTAAGAAAGCATCTAGTTTTGGTTCTGAGCCACGATATTTTTTATAAAGATCCATTGCTGGTTCAGTATTACCTCTTGAAAAAATATTATCGCGTAATGATGCCGCAGTTTCCTGATCGAATAATCCTTTTTCTTTGAAAACGCTAAACGCATCAGCATCTAAAACCTGTGCCCACTGGTAACTGTAATATCCTGAAGAATATCCACCTGCAAAAATGTGTGCAAAATAAGGACTA
>JAUVLS010000189.1 GCA_030600625.1 Bacteroidales bacterium | reverse complement strand
ATGGAGATAAAGAGCAGAAATTAACAACTAAAGAATCTGATTTACTGAGATTGTTATGTAGTAACATGAACAACGTGTTGGAAAGAAATTTTGCATTAAAAACAATCTGGCTGGAAGACAGCTATTTTAATGCACGAAGTATGGATGTGTATATTACTAAATTAAGAAAATACCTTAAAGCAGATCCCTCAATACAAATTCTGAATATTCACGGAAAAGGATATAAATTAATAGTATAGTATTTCAATAAACCAATTAGTAAATAATAATTCTAAAATCAAAATACTCAAACTATTTTGGGATTTTAATGATTGGTATTTTGGAGTTAGCTGCAATTTGAATAAATGAGAAGAAAAATAATCATAACAACAAGCATCGTATTGTCTGGAATTATATTTTATCTTTTCCTTTATGGCCGATTATTTCCATTTTCTCCTATAATTATTGGTTTTGAAAAATACGAATTCGAAAAAGCAACAATTTATTTTCACGCTAATGAAAACATCTCAGATTTTAAAGTAATTGATAGTTTAATTTATAAAACAGAGCAGTTTCATCAACTAACTTTTAAAAGAAAAGTAAAAATATTTATTTGTAATTCTGATAGTGAAATAAAGCGACTATCTGGTTGTTCAACAAGGTTTAACACTCAATTAAATGGACGTATTTTCGTTTCAGGAAAAGCGAACGAGGAACGTAAAAAAAGAAAAATTCATTTAGATACTTACCTTAAACATGAATTATCACATTCTGTACTATTTCAAAATATGTCTTTAATTTTGGCATTGAATTATCCCGGGTGGTTTACGGAAGGGACAGCTGTATATAGTGCTAACCAGATGGGCGTTGATGGCTATTTTTCAAAAGAAGAAACATTAAATAAAATTAAAGAAGGATTTTTTGTTGAGCCTAAAGATTGGGGTACAATATTATCAATATCATCAAAAGGAAAAACAGTTAAAGAATGCTCAATAGAAAACAAATATAAGTTTATATATTCAGAGTATGGACTTATAGTTGAGTCCCTTATTCAAGCTTACGGGAAGGATAAGTTTGATATGTTTCTTGAAAAATCTTTATCTGAAAATGATTTTTATGGTTTATTCGAAAGAATATATAATGAAGAATTTACTGAGTATATAAGCAAATTTAAAAAGCAGCTAACAAAGACTTAAAAAATTGTGATTTCATTAATTATGATTGACCAGCAGAAAAAAGAGATACGCAAGCATATTAGAATTCTTAAAAACCAAATATCTTCTGAAGATAAAAAGGCCAGGTCTAAAATTATTTTCGAAAAATTGGAAAAACTTAAAGAATTTAAGAGGTCGAAAATTATTATGGCTTACTGGTCAATGGATGATGAAGTTTACACCCATGATTTTATTTTGAAATGGTATGGAGAAAAAAAGATAATTTTACCGGTTGTAAAAGGAGATGAGCTTGAGTTGAAAAGTTTTTCCGGTTTGGATAATTTAATAAAAGGAGAATCTTTTGGAATAGAAGAACCAGACGGAGATATTTTTGACCAACCGGAAAAAATAGATTTGATTATTATTCCCGGAATAGCTTTTGATAAGACAAATAATCGTTTAGGTAGAGGTAAGGCATATTATGATAAGCTCTTAAAATTTACAAAAGCAGATAAAATTGGTATTTGCTTTGATTTTCAGCTTTTGGATTTAGTGCCGGTTGACAAACATGACATTAAAATGGATTTAGTTATTTCAGAGAATTAAAATGACTGATAGAACAATACATTCCAAAGAATTATTTAAGATTCCTAAAATTCCTTCAGATTATAACCTCCCAATTATTATTGGTTACAATATTAAAACACCTGAGAATATTGGAAATATAATTCGGTTGGCTGATAATGCAGGATGTAAAGAGGTATTGTTCGTAACAAATAATGAAAATATACGAAGTTCAAGAATTAAGAAAACAGCTTCATCTAGTTATAGTTCGGTTAATTGGAGCTTTTGCAAGGAGAGTGAATTAAAAGTTAAAATGCCATCAGATTATAAATGGATTGCAATTGAAACTTCAAGTGATTCTAAAAATATTTATCAGGTAAAACTTCCGAAAAAAGTTGCTTTAATTGTTGGAAATGAAATAACCGGAATTGACTCAAAATTACTTGATAAATGCCATGAAATAGTGCACATTCCGCTGATGGGGAGCAATACTTCAATGAATGTTTCTCATGCACTTGCTGTAGTATTGTTTGAATGGCAAAGACAAACAACAAACCATTAGTTTTTGGTGATTATCAATAATGTAGAGAAATTATTCCAGATTAAATAGTTGTTCCAATCGATTTTTGTATTAACTTTAAATTTCAAAGTATAAACATTAAAATTTATTAAAATGAAAACTTATTACCCTTATTTCAATTTATTTTATAAATCTGGAACCACCAAGTATTGTTTAGAAATGTTAGTTAAGATTCCAGGTAAATGTTACAAGGATGAAATTATTCAAACATTCGATGGCGAGTATTGGGAAGTGAGGCTTAAGCTAAAAGAAAAGAAAGATGTTCTTGATGCAGAAGACAAACTTGAGGAATATAATATTGAATTGACACCAGAGAATTTAAAGCAATTGGATAAAATTAAAATTATTGTAAAAAATTATGATAACCTTTTGAGAAATGGAGATCCTGACGGTGAAGGGAGTACAGGGTCAGGAAATGGAGAAATAGAACCTGAATAGAAATTATTTTAGTTTTAAGAATATAATGAAACAATTAATTGGAATAGTTGCAATAGTTTTATTCGGATGTATAAATTCGAATAAAGCTATATCTATTCCTATTGATAGTTTGCAAGTTTCTATTAGAAATCAACCAAATGATACAGCAAAAGTTATTAACCTCATTGATTTATCAAAAAAATACTTAAAATATCAAATAGATAGCTCCTTCTTTATAGTCAAAGATGCAATAAAACTTTCAAAAGAGTTGAATTATAGTTTTGGTAGTGCACGTGCACTTAATCAGTTAGGATTGGTATATAAATATATGTCAGAGTATGATTCTGCACTTATTTATTATAACGAAGCGATGGAAGCTTATAATAATTTAGGAATAAAATCAAAACAGGCTGGTATTTACAATAGAATGGCCAATATTTATAAAAGAAAAGGTCAATTTGAAAAATCATTGGAATGTTTTAAATCTGCATTGGATATTTCAATTTCATATAAAGATTCGATGTTGATTTCGGCTATATACAATAATTTAGGGATATTGTATTTTGATTTAGGCCAGTACAATAAAGCATTGGAATATCAAATGTTGAATTTATCAATAAAAAGAACATTAAAATCAAATGAAAATATTCCAATCATATTAATGAATATTGGAAATATTTACAAAGCGAAAAGTTCTTTTGAACAAGCTGTAGAGTTCTACAAACAAGCATTAGCATATTTAGAAAATACGAATTATAAATACGATCAATTATTGTTATTCCATAACATGGGAACTTTATATGAAGACAATTATAAATTTCAGGAAGCTATGGTGTATTATAATAAAGCAGTTATTCTTGAAAAGGAGATTAATGATAAAGAAATGCTAGTATTTTCTATGCAGGGTATCGGAAATGTCTTAATAAAAACGGGTAATTTTAAAGAAGGAATTAAATATCTGGAAAATTCTTATGTATTAGCAAATCAAATTGGCGATCTGAGAAAAGAACACCTACTTTCCAATAATCTTTATAAAGCATATGAAAACCACGGAGATTATAAAAAGGGATTAGCTTATTTAAAAAAGTATGTAGCTATTGAAGATAGTCTTTTTAATTTGGAGGGGAAAAAACAAATCGCTGAGCTCGAGCAAAAGTACGAAGCCGAAAAACGTGAACAACAAATAGCTTTTCTGGAAAAAGAACAAGCCATTCAGAAATTAAAATTGTCTAAAAGAGAAATTGAAACAAAACAGAAAAGTTTTCAGCGAAATGTATTAATACTTGTTTCTGTTTTAGCGATATCATTATTGGTGTATTATTTTAATGATAATA
>JAUVLS010000256.1 GCA_030600625.1 Bacteroidales bacterium | reverse complement strand
CTTCAGAGAACGGTTCTCCAATAACGGCAATAGTAGCAGGCAACCAGCGTTCAGGGAACATTCCCTCATATTTGCCACCTTTTTTATATTTATCAACTTCTTGCTGTATTTTCATTAATGCCAGCTTTTGGCCTTCCACTGTATCTATGCTTAAGTTATTCTCAGTTACATATTTTTTCAAAGCTTCTTTTTTGGGAACAATTAATCCAACAGTATACGGGCTTTGATCATTATAAAGCATAAGCTGATCAATGTACTTTGAATGTTGTATTAAGGTTTCTTCAATAGATTCGGGACTGTATTTTTCGCCATCATTTCCTATTAATAAACTTTTAAAACGGCCTAAAACATAAAGGAAACCGTCTTTATCCATATAACCTAAATCTCCTGTATATAACCAACCGTCTTTAAGTGTTTCGTTTGTAGCTTTTTCATTTTTCCAGTATCCTGCCATGATATTTTCGCCTCGAACAATTATCTCGCCTTTTTCACCAACGGGTAGTTCATTACCATCATCATTACAAATTTTAAGATCAAGATTTGTAACCAAATAACCTGACGAGCCAAGTTTATGTTTTTTCATCGAATTAGATGATATAATCGGGGCAGCTTCTGAAAGTCCATAACCCTGAAACATTGGCATACCTATGGCATAAAAAAATCGTTGAAGTTCAATATCAAGTAATGCGCCACCACCAATAAAAAACTCAAGCTCACCACCAAAGCCTTCACGAATTTTACTAAATAAAATTTTGTCAAAAAGATTAAGAAGTGGTTTCTTCCAGCAATGCATGATGCCTCCTTTGTTAAATCCTTCTTTATTATAGCTATATGCAAGTTTTAAAGCAAATTTGAATAATTTTTCGGCTGTTGCTCCTTTATCCTGAATTCCTTTCTCGATATTCTTTTTAAAATTTTTGGCAAGTGCCGGAACGCTCAATAATAAATTTGGTTTTATCTCTTTTATATTTTGAGGTATATTTTTTATAGTTTCCATAGCCGTTTTTCCCGATTGTACAAACGCTAAACTCGCTCCATAAGCCATAAAGCTGTAAATACCCGCTGTATGAGCAAATGAATGATCCAGGGGAAGTATCAGTAAAGTTTTATAAGCATCGGGGATATTCATTAAACTACATGATTGCTCAACATTGGCAGTATAATTCCGGTGAGTTAACATTATGCCTTTCGGATCGGCTGTTGTTCCCGATGTATAACTGATGTTTGCAAGATCATCAGGCCTAATAGCCGATTTTATTTTTTCAAAATTATCTTTGTTTGATTTTAAATATTTAGTACCTAAACTAAATATATCATCTATGAAAATTTCGTCTTTTTCATAATTATCCTGATAATCGAGATATATTATTTTTTCAAGATTTGGTAAGTCATTTTTTATTTGTCTTATTTTATGAGCTTGTGCATTTGAAACAATTATCATTTTAGCACCCGAATGTTCAAGCCTGAAACGAAGATCGTTTGCTGCATCCAATTTTACCGATAAAGGAACATTAATTGCTCCTGTATATAAAATGGCCAGTTCGCTCATTACCCAGTAACTTCTCCCTTCGGATAATAAAGCAATTTTATCTTCTTTTTTTATTTTAAGACTAATTAAACCGGCAGCGAGTATTTTAGTTTGCTCAAGAACTTCGCCATAAGTTAAGGATTCGTATTTATCCTGTTTCTTCTCACGCAGAAAGGGTTTATTACAATATTTATTAACACTGTTTTCGAAAAAATTAATAATAGTTGTCATAGTGTTTTGTTTTATTTTTGATCTCACAAGATAAAAAAAATCATTAAAATTTGGAGATATTTCATTTTATATTATAGTTTAACAATTCTATTTGTTAGTAAATCAGGATGTTATAATTGATTATTTTAGTTGTTATTTTTATATTTATGCTTAAATATTTAAATTTCAGATTTTTATGTTAATATTTTTGATTGTCATTGCAATTTTTATATATATTTGCATTATAACTCAAAATCAACATTTAATCGGAATAGTATGAGAAATTTAGTTATAGTATTAAGCTTGTTAGTTGTTCTTAGTTCAGGATGTGAAATGTTTGGCAAGAAAAAGCGTGCCGAACAGGCAGCAATTGAACTAAAAGCAAAAAAGGATAGTACTGCAAAAGCTCAAAAAGCTGCTAAAGCTGCAAAATTAAAAAAGCAAAAAGAAGCGAAAGCAAAACAAGATGCTATCAGAAAAGCTGAAGAAGAAAGGAAAAAATTATATAAGTTTCATATCATAGTTGGAAGTTTTAAAACTCCGCAATATGCAACTGCTTATAACGATTTTATTGGTAAGAAAGGTTATCAAACAGAAATGCATACCAATAGATACAATTTCCAGATGGTTAGTATTGGAGCTTATAAATCGTGGAGAGAAGCCGTTGTAGAACTTAAAAAGGCAAGAGAAGCAATTGAAGCTACATCGTGGATTTATATTCGGGAATAATAATTACTACTTTTATATATTAGAAGCTGGTTCCGATAATTATCGGAACCAGTTTTTTTATTAACAATTTTTTGATAAGATTTTAATGTTTTACGTCTATTATTTAGGACGAATCATTTTTTAAAACGACGAATTATTTTATATTCGCAAGAAGTTTTTTGAAAATAAATAAATTAAATAATTATGACTGAAGTAATAAAACAAACTCTTAGAGACTCAAAGGCTGCAAGGTGGACAGCATTAGCTATCATTGCTTTCACAATGCTTACAGGATATTATCTTACCGATGCTATGGCTCCTTTAAAGGGTCTGCTTGAAGGCCAATTACAATGGGATAGTTCCGACTTTGGTTTTTTTACCAGTGCTTATGGTTGGTTTAACGTTTTTCTTTTAATGCTAATTGTTGGTGGTATTATTCTTGATAAAATGGGTGTTCGTTTTACCGGATTAATGGCTACTATAATTATGGTTTCTGGTGCAGCTATTAAATATTGGGCTGTTTCGACTCATTCTCTTGATGGAGAAATATGGCATGTTTTATTCTGGAACGTTAAAGCTCAGGTTCTTATGGCAGGATTAGGTTTTGCCATTTTTGGAGTAGGTGTTGAAATAGCGGGTATAACCGTTTCGAAAATTATAGTAAAATGGTTTAAAGGCAAAGAACTTGCATTAGCTATGGGACTTGAAATGGCTACTGCACGTTTAGGTACTGCACTCGCAATTGGTACATCAGTACCGGTGGCTAAAGCATTTAATAATGTATCGATGC
>JAUVLS010000097.1 GCA_030600625.1 Bacteroidales bacterium | reverse complement strand
GATAATGTTCCATACAAGCCTAAAAAGTTTTTGCCGATTTCAATTAAAGGAATAAACGAAGGAGATTTTACATGGGTTTTAGGATACCCCGGAGGCACAATGCAATATATAACTTCTGATGCCATTAAATTAATAAAAGACGTAAGGAATCCTAATAGGATAATGTTAAGAGATAAGCGTCTGGATGTGATGAATGCTTATATGGATAGGAATGATACAATACGCATAAAATATGCAAGCAAACATGCTCGTATAAGTAATTCATGGAAAAGGTGGAAAGGTGAAATTATTGGATTAGAGCGATTAAATGCAATTGATAATAAAGTTGAATTTGAAAAAGAGTTTAATGAATGGGCATCTAATCATAATGAATATAAAAATGTTGTATCTGAATTAACTAATATCTATGGAAATATTGAAAAATATGTTGTTGCATATGATTATTATAGGGAAACAATAATGGTTATCGAGATTGTAAATTTTGCAGCAAGATTTGACGATTTAATAAAAATGAAAGATACTGATATAGAAAAAGAGTTGCGGGATATAAAAATTGAAGAGCTAAAGAAGAGAATGCAAGATTTTTTCAAAGATTATATTCAATCCATCGATCAGGAAATTTTTAATGAGCTTCTACCAATGTACTATTCAAATGTTGATCAGGAGTTTCTTCCGGATTTGAGCGGATTAGGCCTGTCTGATAATTATTCTCAGTTTATTGAATCATTATACAGTACTACTATTTTTAATAATAAAGATAAAATGCTTGAGTTTTTAAATTCAGAATCAGAAGATAATTTTAAAGTTTTAGAGAACGATCCGGTTTTTAAATTTTATAAAACATTTAATGAGTTATATACGAATGAGGTATTTCCTGTATATGATTCTTTGGGTAATAGAGCTAATAATCTTTATAGGAATTACATGAAAGGCATAATGGAAATGCAAAAGCATAAGGTTTTATTTCCTGATGCAAACTTCACGATGCGTGTATCTTATGGAGAAGTAAAAGGATCATATCCTCACGATGGTGTCAGTTATCTTTATTATACAACATTAGATGGTGTAATTGAAAAAGACGATCCGAATATCTACGATTATGATGTTCCTGATAAATTAAAAGAGTTATATACATCAAAGGATTATGGAATGTATGAAGTAGATGGTACTGTTCCCGTTTGCTTTATTGCAACGAATCATACAACCGGAGGAAATTCCGGAAGCCCCGTTCTTGATGCAGATGGTAATTTAATAGGATTAAATTTTGACAGAGTATGGGAAGGTATTATGAGTGATATGGTTTTTGATCCCGAACAAAGCAGGAATATTTCACTGGATATTCGTTATGTACTTTTTATTGTAGATAAATTTGCCGGGGCACAACATTTAATAAACGAAATGACAATCATAAAATAGTAGAATGGCGCTTTTTGCGCCATTCTTTATTAAAAGTTTAAATGAGCCAAATTCAAGTTCGAATAAATGGGAGAGGAAATGCCTGGCCTGTAATGTTAGGTCAGGATCATCCTTTTTATGATCGTATGAACTATGAAGATTTAGCTAATGCATCATGTTCAATAATAAAGACTGCCGAAAAGCAAACTGTAGAAAAAGATATTGAGTGGGATTTAATGATTGATGCCGGACACGGAGCAGTTCAGTATTTGCTTAAAAATTGCAATAGAATTCCTGAAGCACTTTTTATAACACATCCACATATTGATCATACTCTTGGTATGGATTGGATAATTCAAAGTTTTTATAAGCTTAATAAAAAACCATATCCTGTTTATGCAACAGTCTTATGTTGGGAAAAAGTAAAAGCAGCATTCCCGCATTTAGAAGAGATGGTAGAGTTTAAAGAATTAATTCCTTATCAAAAAAAGACTATAGATGAAGTATCGGGAGTTGAATTGATTCCATATCCCGTATATCATGGTAAAAGCGCTGAAGGTGCTACAATGCTGTTTTTTACAATTAAGGATGAAAAAACCCAAAAGAAAATTCTTTTTACCGGTGATATATTATGTCCTTTGCTCAGAGATGAGGATTATCACACTATTTCAAATATTGATTTATTAGTAGCAGATGCAAATAACCGCTATCCATATCCTAATTGTAATCATTGGAGCATACTAAAAGGTATTAACGATCATACGTCCGAAATTTTAAGGAATTTTATTGATAAAAATACAATAAGACTATTATTGTATCCACACTTAAACCATCAAATTTCAAATAATTACTGCCGATGTTTTGATTATTTTCTGGATAAGAAAATGCATATCAATAATTTCCCGTTAACAATAAGTTCATTTGTTACAATGATAAAACCGAAAAAAACCGCCTTAATACATTATAGTGGAAGCGAAGATGAAAAATATTATAGTGAAAAAGTATTAAATTCCTCAGAATTAATGTCATGGGTAAAAAATGTATTTGATGAATTAAATACTGAAACTAGATTTCTGGTACCACATGTTAGTCAACATATAGATTTTTCATAGCCCTGAGAATCTGTATATTAAATGCTTACACAAATACAAACCATGACTTTTGTCATATTTTTTTCTAAGAAATGTCATATTCTTCTGTATTTATGAATTCTATCTTTATTTCTGAAAACCAAATGATTAAAAACAATTTAGGTGTTATGAGAATAACACTGTTACAAAAATAACAATAATTAAATAAAACTAGATCGAAATGCCGGAAATTAAAGAATTAGTTAAGGATTTAGCCGATAAGCACGGAAGAAACAGAGAAAGTTTACTTCCAATTTTGCAAGGCATTGTTACTGAAGAAAGATTTATTTCAGATGTTGCCATGACAGAAGTTGCAAGAGAGTTGGATATGTCTGCCGCACTGGTTTATGGTACTGCGACATTCTACTCTTTCCTTGATACAGAGCCTCGTGGAAAATTCGTAATTCGGGTTTGCAAAACAATTACCTGCGATATGAAGGGAAAAAAACAAATCGTTAAAACCCTGGAAGAATTACTTAAAATTAAGGTTGGTGAAACAACAAAAGATAAAAACTTTACTCTTTTAGAAACCAACTGTCTTGGTTGGTGCCATAAAGGACCTGCGATGCTCATTAATGATGAAGTATTCACTGAACTTGACGAAGATAAAGTTACTGAAATCATCGATGATTATATGAGAAATATTTAATTATCAATTTGTTAAAGAAATTATAATTATGCCAAATACAAAATTAAAAAGAGTAGATATTATTTTCAGCGAAGACTGTGTTTATAAAGATGTTTTAGCTGATAATCTGAAAAAATCAAATGATGATATTCTTAAGGATATCCTTGATTCAGGATTAAGAGGTCGTGGTGGAGCTGGTTTTCCAACAGGCCTGAAATGGAAATTTACTTCACAGGAAACTGAAGAAGAAAAATATGTAGTTTGTAATGCCGATGAAGGTGAGCCTGGAACATTTAAAGATCGTGAGATTTTAACAAGAGTTCCCTTAAAAGTATTCGGGGGAATGGCTATCTGTGCAAAAGTTATCGGTGCAAAACATGGTTATGTATATTTACGAGGTGAATATCAATTCCTAAAGGCAGATTTAGAAAAAGCTTTGGAAGAATTTCACTCTTTTGTAAAGGACTTAGGATTTGATTTTCAAATTCATATACTAATGGGTTCAGGAGCTTACATCTGCGGAGAAGAAAGTGCTTTGTTCGAATCTATGGAAGGAAAACGTGGCGAGCCCAGAAACAAGCCTCCTTATCCGACAATCTCAGGTTTCAGAAATAAACCAACTGTTATCAATAATGTAGAAACTTTGGTTTATGCATTTATGATTTGCAGAATAGGAGCTAAGAAATTTCAGGAATTAGGAACTGCTGATTCAAGAGGATCTAAAGTATTTTCTATTTCAGGAGATACTCCTATAGCAGGAATTTATGAACTTGAATTAGGAATGTCATTGGAAGATTTTGTTGAAGAATTTGGAGATGGCGATACTAAGGCTGTACAGGTGGGTGGAGCTTCAGGGTTTTGTGTTCCAAGAAAAAAATTCAAAGATACAATAATTGGATTTGAAGGTGTTCCGACCGGAGGTTCTATGATGCTTTTCAATAGTTCACGTTCAATGTATAATGTGTTGAAAAATTACGTGGAGTTTTTCGAAGAAGAATCTTGCGGACAATGTACTCCTTGCCGTGTAGGTTGTCAACAACTTAAAAAAGGTATTGAAGCAATTAAAAAGGGCGAGAAATCTGCTCATTATCTTGATACTTTACAAAAACTGGCTGAAACCATGAAAATTAGTTCTAAATGTGGTTTAGGTCAGTCAGTTGCTAATTCATTTTCTTCAATTGTTGACAACTTTAGAGAAGAAATGATTTACTAAATAAACTATTGATAGTAAAAATAAAATAAAGATAAAAACATGGCTAATACAGTAAAATTAAATATAGACGGAATCGATGTAAGTATTGAGGCTGGTAAAACTGTTCTTGATGCTGCAAAGAAATTAAATATACACATTCCAACTCTTTGTTATCATGAAGATTTATGTGTGGCTGGAAACTGTAGAGTATGTGTTGTTGAACAGGAAGGAGTTAAAAACCTTGTTGCTTCATGTGCAATGCCTGCTCAGGATGGAATGGTTATTCATACGAATACACATAAAGTAAGAAATGCTCGCAGACACGTAGTTGAATTATTACTTTCAGAGCATAATGCTGATTGTACAAAGTGTTATAAAAATACAAGATGTGAATTACAGGATTTGGCAGGCGAAATGGTGATCAACGAACATATGTTCCTGGACCTTGTGCCGGATAAAAACTATACTATAGATGATTTATCACCTGCAATAATTAAAGATGATAGCAAATGTATTCGTTGTCAGCGTTGTGTTAGAACTTGTGATGAATTGCAGCATGTTAGTGCATTAGGTGTTGCGTACAAAGGTGAGCATATGAAGATTTCTACTTTCTTTGAGAATCCAATGTATGAGGTTGTTTGTACTAATTGTGGTCAGTGTGTAATTCGTTGTCCAACCGGTGCTTTGGTTGAAAAGAATTACCTTGATAATGTATGGGATGCTATTTATGATGAGGATAAACATGTTATTGTTCAAACGGCTCCTGCTACTCGTATTGCTTTAGGTGAAGACCTTGGAATGGAAGCTGGTAGTATTGTGACTGGGAAGATGGCTGCAGCTTTAAGACGTTTAGGTTTTGATTCTGTTCTTGATACTGACTTTACTGCTGACTTGACTATTATGGAAGAAGGAACAGAGTTACTGACTCGTCTAAAAAGAGCTTTAGTTGACAAAGATCCTACAGTTAAACTTCCTATGACAACATCTTGTTCTCCGGGATGGATTAAGTTTATCGAACATATGTATCCTGAATATTTAGAAAATGTTTCAACTTGTAAATCTCCTCAACAAATGTTTGGGGCTCTTGCAAAAACATATTATGCTCAAAAGAAAGGGATAGATCCTTCTAAAATAGTAAGTGTATCTATTATGCCTTGTACAGCTAAAAAGTTCGAAGCAAATAGACCGGAAATGCGTGATAGTGGTTATCAAGACGTTGATATGGGTCTTACAACAAGAGAACTAGCAGTAATGATTAAACAAGCCGGAATTGATTTTAAAGAACTTCCGGATGAGAAATTTGATAGCTTAATGGGAAAATCAACTGGTGCCGGAGTTATTTTTGGTGCAACAGGTGGTGTAATGGAAGCTGCTCTTCGTACTGCGTATGAAATTGTAACTGGTAGAGAAGTGCCATTTAAGAACTTAAATATAACTCCTGTTCGTGGTATGGAAGGTGTAAAAGAAGCTGCTATTAAAATTGAAAATGTTTTACCGGCATGGAACTTCCTGGAAGGTGTAGAGTTAAAAACTGTTGTTGCTCATGGTTTAACAAATGCTAATAAAGTAATGCAAGCTGTTAAGAATGGTACAGCCGA
>JAUVLS010000062.1 GCA_030600625.1 Bacteroidales bacterium | reverse complement strand
AAGCTATTATCTGCTAACTTTTTTGTTTGGGCACTATGCAAGAAACCTTGTTCCTCTTCTGTAAACACTTCCTCAATGTAACCTTTTTTTGTTTTAAAATTATATTTAATTGTTTTAGCAACAAACTCGTCATTCTTTTCTTTAAATTTTGGTTTCCCTAAAAGATTTCCCAATGTATCCTCCACTCCTCTGGCAAAAACAAAATTCCTTTCCTGATCATATTCAATATAATCGGCTTCTAAAATAATATCGCCGTACTCTATTTTAGCTTTTGTATATAAAAAAACTTTCTTTGAATCACTCGATAATACAATCGAATCCGAAGCATTATAAATTACTTTGGCATCAATAAAATTATCACTCTTTTTATTTAGGTCAACTGAAACTGAATCACTTACAGAAGTAGTATCTGCAATTACTCCATTGATTTCATTATTCGAATCAATAGTTCTTCCAATTTTTTCTTTTTGGGCAAAACTTTTGATTGGAATACAAATAATCAATACGAATAAAAAAACGAAATATCTAAATTTTAAATACAATTTAATTATACTATTTTTGTGCAATTACAGTTTACTTTTTAGAGTTTCAAAACTAATTAAAATATTGTATACATTATAAAGAAGATGTGTTTTATAACGAATTTTTTTAAACAAATTAGATGCCAGTTAATAATTTTATTGTTAATTTTTCTTAATTTTTGTTTAATACCAACAATTTATGGTCAAATCGAAGAGCATTACTCTATAAAAACAGTAGTAATAGATGCAGGCCACGGAGGTAGAGATGATGGTACATCCGGAAGAAAAGCAAAAGAAAAAGACATTGCATTAGCTATTGCACTTAAACTTGGAACCTATATTGAAGAAAACATACCAGCAGTTAAGGTTATATACACAAGAACTACTGATGTGTTTATACCATTAAATGAAAGAGCTGATATAGCAAACAAAAATAAAGCAGATTTATTTATTTCTATTCATTTAAATGGCAACAAAGACACCAGGGCATACGGTACAGAGACTTATGCTATGGGATTACATAAGACAGATGGCAATTTAGAAGTAGCGCAAATTGAAAATTCAGCTATACTGTTTGAAGAAGATTATTCGACCAAATATGAAGGATTTGACCCACATTCTGCAGAGTCATATATAATTTTTTCATTTCTTCAAAATACTTTTTTGGAGCAAAGCTTAAATTATGCGGCATTTATCGAAAATGAATTTGAAACAAAAGCATTGAGAAAAAGTCGCGGCGTTAAACAAGCAGGGTTCCTTGTACTTTGGAAAACAACTATGCCCAGTGTACTTATTGAAGCAGGATTTTTAACTAACCCGCAAGAGGAAAGGTATCTTATGAGTACCGAAGGACAAGAATACATTGCATCAGCTATATACCGTGCTTTTAAAAGTTACAAAACTGCAATTGAAGAAAAAAGTCAGTTTGCAGCAAAAGTTGATTCAAATTTTCAAAACCAAAGTTCAAATCCAAAAGTTGATTTAGCTGATTCAAATACGTTTGTAAATTCTATTTCTTTTAAGGTACAAATAGCATCATCAACTAACTCAATTCCTGTTTCTTCCGATTTTTTTAAAGGATTTGAAAATATTGAGGAATATAAATTTGATGAATACTATAAATATACTATTGGTTCGACATCAGATTTTGAAAAAATTGTGAAATATAAAAAAATTGTTGAGGAAAATTTCCCGGATGCTTTTATTATTGCTATTGACGAAAATAGAAATTTAATTCCTCTTAATGAGGCTCTAAATAAAATCAAACAATAATTTTTAAAAAATGAATTATCAATGTATAAAACACACTAAATAGAGATAAACATTACACAGATTTTATATAGTAACTAATTAACTAATCGTTACTAATGATACTAGATTAAGATTTTTATTAAGATAAATTGAAAATATTAAAAGATGAAATTAAATAAGGAAGCTAAAATCGGAATTATTGCCGCCATTATTATTGCACTGTTTGTCTGGGGATTTAACTTTTTAAAAGGAAAAAATATTTTATCAACAAACGATTCTTTTTATGCTGTTTATTCAAATATTGATGGTTTAGAGGAAGCTAGCCCGGTTTATTTAAGCGGTTATAAGATTGGAGTTGTTGAGTCAATAAAATTACTTAAGTTTAAACAAGATAAAATTGTTGTCAAATTTTCTGTTGAAGAAGATATTAATTTACCTAAAAACTCAAAAGCCACAATCTTTCCTGCAACGTTAATCGCGGGTAAAGCAATTAAACTGGAATTTTCCAATTCAACAGAATATCATGCAAATGGAGATACTATTATTGGAATCTTAGAGCAAGATTTAATAAGTAGCTTAAGCGATGAATTATTGCCTGTAAAAAATAAAATAGAAGATTTGGTAGTCTCAATAGACTCTGTTCTTGCTATTTTTGATAACCAAAGAAAAGAAAACTTAAAAAATTCATTAGATAATATAAACAAAATCACTAATGAATTAAACGAATTACTTGATTCGGAAAATTCAAAACTTGCTACGATTTTAAGTAATGCAAAATCCATTTCCAGCAACCTCAAAAATAATAACGAACAAATTTCAAACATATTAACAAATTTCTCGAATATCAGCGATTCAATTGAACAAGCCAATATTAAAGCAACTATTTTAAATGCCAATAAAACTTTGGCTGAGTTTAGTCAAATTGCAAATAAAATAAATAATGGAGAAGGTACAATTGGAATGTTAATCAATAATGATTCTTTGTATATTAATCTAAATAATCTTGCAGCAGATTTGGATAGTTTAATTATTGACTTAAATGAAAATCCGAATCGATATGTTCATTTTTCTTTGTTTGGAAAAAAAGATGAAAAATAAAAGATAAAAAAGTCTTCTATTTGCTTAGACTAAATCTAAATTTCAATTTTTTGACGAATATTCATTTCAAAAATCATTTTGATAAAATTTTTGTTTAGTTAATTTTAATTAAACAATTAGTTAACAAAAGCTTAACACACGAAAAGCTCACTGTACTGATTATCTGGCGTTTAACGAAAATCAAAAAAGTTTTTAAAATTAAAAGTCTGATACAAAAACCCATATATATATTTTCAAAAAAACAACACATTTTAATTTTTTTTTTCCTTTTTTTTTAAACAAATTTGTTAAGACAATTAAAAAAGTAGTGGAAAATTTTAAATGTTTATAAGTTAAATGGATACTAAAAACTATCATGAAATTTGGAGCAATTGCTTAAGAATTATCAAAGACAATGTACCTTCAATTAGTTTCCGAACATGGTTTGAACCAATTGTTCCAATTAAATTAGAAGGAGATGTATTAACTATTCAAGTCCCAAGTCCTTTCTTTTATGAATATCTTGAAGAACAATATATAGATATTCTAAGAAAAACACTTCGTAAAGAATTAGGCGACAATGCTAAATTAGAGTATAGTGTTGTTATGGAAAACAGCATGTATTCAAACAATAAACCGTTTACTGTAAAATTTCCAACAAACTACAAAACAGAATTAAAAAATAAACCTGTTACAGTACCCATTAGCTCTGAAGAAAAATCAATAAAAAATCCATTTATAATTCCTGGAATAAAAAAATTACATGTTGATCCCAGATTAAATCCTGATAATAGCTTTAATAATTTTGTTGAAGGTGAATGTAACAGACTTGCAAGATCTGCAGGAGATGCTGTTGGTGACAACCCGGGAGGAACTGCTTTTAATCCACTATTTTTATATGGCGATTCTGGTTTAGGTAAGACTCATTTATCACAAGCTATTGGAATTAAAGTAAAAGAACAATTTCCGGAAAAAACAGTTCTTTATGTTAATGCAAATAAATTCCAAACTCAATTTGTTGAATCAGTAAGAAATAATAACAGAAACGATTTCTTACACTTTTATCAAATGATAGATGTTTTAATTATTGATGATGTTCATGAATTTGCAGGAAAAGAAAAAACACAGGATATATTCTTCCACATATTTAATCAATTACACCAATCGGGAAAGCAATTAATTTTAACATCTGATAAAGCACCTGTTGAAATGCAAGGAATGGAGCAACGCTTGCTTTCAAGATTTAAATGGGGTTTATCAGCTGACTTACAAGCTCCTGATTATGAAACTCGAAATGCAATATTACGTCAGAAAATTTATCATGACGGTATTGATATGCCAGATGAAGTAATTGAATACATTGCATCACACATTACAACAAATATTAGAGAACTAGAAGGTGCCTTAATATCATTATTGGCTCAATCAACCTTAAATAAAAAAGAGATTACTCTGGAACTAGCCAAGCAAATGATCGACAGATTAGTAAAAAATTCAAAGAAAGAAATTTCTATTGATTATATCCAAAAAGTTGTCTGCGATTATTTCAGCTTGACTCCTGATTTATTACAATCGAAAACACGCAAACGAGAAATTGTTCAGGCACGTCAAATAGCAATGTATTTTTCTAAATCTATGACCAAATCATCCTTAGCTTCTATTGGGGCTATGATAGGTGGAAAAGATCATGCTACTGTGCTACATGCTTGTAAAACAGTAAATAATTTAATGGACACAGACAAACGTTTTAAAAGTCAGATAGAATCAATTGAAAAAAAGTTGAAAGTTTAAGCCTGCCTGTCTTGCCTGTCGGCAGATAGGTCGGCAGACAGGTTAGTAAAAGGCTCTTTTTTTAAGAGCCTTTTTTATTACTAGCCTCTCTCCTTTGCACAGTCCTTTAACTCTAGAATATTTTTTGTTTTTCACTTCAATTATATCTTTTAAAAGAAAATTATTAAGTAAAATAAAATCTGCACAGAACAACTATCTAAAGTCGGTTACAAATTACGATGTTTAATAATTTTTTATAATTTTACTTCTTATAAATCATTTATTACACTTTGAGAATTAAAGATTACATACAATCATTTTTACTTTTCTTTCTATTTATTATTATAGGACTTCAGTATTCATGTCAAGAAAAATATAATAACAACATTATGTTATTTGTAGCTGGAGGAACTATGCTTCCAACAAATGAGATTTGTGATTCTTTCACATCAATTTATAAGATAGAAACTGAAAGAAACTTTGCTGCTTCAGGGGTATTAGCCAGGCAGATTAAAGCCGGTGCCGAGGCTGATATTTATATCTCAGCAAACAAACAATGGATTGATTTTTTATGTGATAATGAATTATTAATTGAAAATTCTGTTTCGGAATTGGCTAAAAATAAACTTGTTGTAATTTGCCCAAAAAATAACGAAGTCAATCTTGATTTCACAAAAGAATTTGATATTAAATCAGCAATACACGATAAAATTTCAATGGGTGATCCAAAATATGTTCCGGTTGGCAAATATGCAAAACAAGCACTTGATTCTCTGAACTGGTATAATCAAATACGTACTAATATTATTTTAGCAAAAGATGTTACATCAGTTTTACATTATGTAGTGTTAGGTGAATGCGATTGGGGAATAGTATATTATTCTGAAGCCATAAAATCAGATAAAGTAAAAATTGTTTATGAGGTTCCACAAGAATTATATGATCCGATTATTTTTTATATTGCACTATTAAAGGAAAATTATAACGCTCAGAAATTATATCATTATTTTAAAAGTGAAACAGCCAAAGAAGTTTTAAATAAATACGGATTTATAACATTTTTCAAAAACACATAAAAACAGTCAACACTTTTGAAATATATTAACTTTGACCTGTTATAGTAATTGAAATTTGAAATTGGGAAAAGGCTTGGTTGTTAGTCAAATTTCTAATTTCCAATTTCAGATGATTAACATACTTAAACCGAAATAAAATGCTAAATTTCATAATCTAATATGTTTAGTTCAGAAGAAATATCAGTTATTTTTTTGACCTTAAAGGTTGCACTAACAAGCACTTTACTAACATTACCATTAGCGGTTTGGTTAGGCTGGATTCTTGCCAGAAAAAACTTTGCAGGAAAATTTTTGGTAGAAGGATTGGTAAATATTCCTTTAGTTGCTCCGCCTGTTGTAACGGGTTATTTATTATTAATCATATTAGGCAAAAACGGAATTATTGGCCATTGGCTTTATGAAACTATGGGTATAAAACTGGCATTCAATTTTGCAGCATTGATTATTGCTTCGGTTGTGGTTTCACTTCCACTAGCTGTTCGAAATACGAAATCGGCATTCGAATTGGTTGACCCTAATTATGAGAAAGCATCTGGTTCATTGGGAGCATCAAAAACAGGTACGTTTTTCAGAGTTTATTTGCCACTGGCTTTCCCGGGAATTTTAAGCGGTGCTGTTTTAGCTTTTGCACGTAGTCTGGGAGAATTTGGTGCCACAATATCTTTTGCAGGAAATATATTGGGGAAAACACAAACTATTGCCTTAAATGTATATTCCAATATGCAAATTCCAGGCAAAGAAATGCAGGTAACCCGGCTTGTAATCATTTCTGTAATTATTTCACTTTTGGCTATTATTGCATCGGAATATCTGAATAAAAAGAAAAAATATTTTGTACGATGATTATCAGATTCGAATCAGTTGAACACAAATTGGGAAATAATCATTTTAACTATGATTTCCAGACAGATAGTCCTATAACCGGAGTTTTTGGACCTAGTGGTGCAGGTAAAACTACATTATTCAATTTATTATCAGGAGTTGATACACCAAAAAAAGGCAAAATAAAGCTCGATTCTGAGGTTTTAGTTGATATAGAACAAGATTATATAGTACAAGGTAAAAATCGAAATATTGGCTATGTTTTTCAGGAAAATTACCTGTTTCCACATCTTTCTGTAAAAAAGAATTTATTATATAGCAAACCTTATATTAAAAATAAAACCCAATATATTTCATTTGAAGATATTGTAAGTCTTTTGGACATTGTTCCATTACTCAACAAAAAACCACGACAGCTTTCAGGTGGCGAGCGACAAAGGGTTGCTATTGGAAGAGCGCTTCTCTCCCAACCCAGATTACTTTTACTCGATGAACCATTCTCGAATGTTGACTGTTCTAAAAGAAAGCAAATTATTTCGTATTTACTTAGAATCAATAATCATTTTCAAATCCCAATGGTTATTATAAGTCATCATTTAGAAGATATTTTGAAACTAACACGCAAAATAGTAATTATTGAAAATGGCAAATCAACAGCTTCAGGTGATGCTTTTACGATAATAAAAAATGGTGAAAAACCAGAATTGGTTCGACCTAAAAAATTCCAAAACACTTTTGAAGTTGCATTTAAAAGTTTTAATCAAACAGAAAATATTTACAATCTTATATTAAATCAAATTGTTGAAATTAAAGTCTCAAATCATTCCA
>JAUVLS010000146.1 GCA_030600625.1 Bacteroidales bacterium | reverse complement strand
GTAAAAAGAGCAATTTGCCCTTCTGTTGAACCAGTATTAGTTTCTGACTTCCCAAATTCTTTAAAAATTTCCTGCTTTTTCTCTGCTGTTAAATAGCTCATACTTATACGATTTATTTAATTAATCCAATATATACACTTTTAAGACGTGCAAAAGTATTTATTTTTTTTTATATAACAACACATTTAAGAAAAAAAATATTTGTTTGAATTTAGCAAGCTCCTACAAATTAGGACAAAACCATTAAAAAGGATTATAAACTAAAGTTATTAGGAAACGCCTATTTACTTTCGAAAAGCACCTTCTTTAATTTTCCAATTTGTTCAGGATTGCCTAAAACAAAAATTTGATCGTTATCAGTAATTTTTACTTTTGGCGATGGATTAACTATATAATTATTATCAGCAGTTTTCAAGCCTAAAATATTAGCTCCCGTAATACTTCTAATTGACCATTCTCCTATTGATTTTCCGGCAAACTGAGCCGACATGTTTTTGCACGAAATCTCTTCAATGTAAACTTCTTCGCTTTCGCGAAGCATTATATATTCTAAAAAATCAACAATATCAGGTTGAGCAACTAATTTCGCCATTCGCTGTCCACCTATTTTAGTAGGCATAATTACATTAGTTGCACCTGCACTCCGTAATTTTTTATCAGAATTAAAATTCTGAGCCCTGCTAATAATAGTAATATCAGGATTCATTGCCCGGGCTGTTAACACTACAAAAAGATTATCAGCATCATTAGGCAATGCGGTAATCAGTGCTTTTGCATGATCAATTCTGGCATTATCCAGAGTTTCATCTTCTGTAGCATCGCCTTGAATATAAAGCAAATCTGCATTTTCTCTTATTGTTTCAATTATAGATTCTTTATTATCTACAATAACAACACTGGTTTTAAGCTTTTTAAGTTCTTCTATCGCCTGTTGTCCATTTCTTCCATATCCGACAACAATAACATGATTGTTCAATTTTTCGATCTTGGTTTTCACTTTGTTATCTTTTAAATAATTTCTTAAAACACCATCAACAATATATCTTGTAAGGGTTGTAACTGCATAGGCAAAAATCCCGAAGCTAATAACAATTAAAAATGCAGTAAAAAATTGCCCAAATTCTGAAAGTGGCCTTACTTCTTGAAAGCCCACCGTAGAAATTGTAATAATTGTCATGAAAAAAGCTTCTGTAAAAGTAAATCCTTCAATTAAAATATAACCGGTAATTCCTGTAACAACCATTAACATTAATAAAGCAATTGCCACATATATCGACCTGAAATTTTCTTTACCTAAACTGCTTGTTTTCATTTATTATTTCGAATTATAAAATTTCCGATTTGGCAATTTAAGCATTTTTTTGGATTACAATAATTATTCTTTAACTGAATTAATGCCTGAGTGTCAAATGCATTTGAAGCATTAATGTCTAAATCATTCCATTTTGTTATGATAGAGTTTTTTTCGGGTTTTAAACTTTCTAACAAACGAATAGATCTATCTTGCAAGTCTTGTATTCCTTTGGCCTTTCCATAAATAAACAAAAAAGGAACAATTGTATTTATAAGTATAATATTTACAGCTGATTTCCCAATAATCTTTGACTTTTTAATTGATTCCTTATTAAATACATAATGATTTTCCCAATAATCAGAAGGTTTTACAATAAATAGCTTATAAAAATCATTTATCGTTTTTGTTTCCAATATTTTTGAAAACAAGGCAGTTGATTTGTATATCAACATGGCAAACTGTGCAATTCGAATCGATGGAAAATTACCGGGTCGTGATCTCAGGAATTTCCATAAATGTTTCTCGATTGGTTTTAGCCTAAATTTCTTTTGCAGATATTGATATTCTTTTTTGAGCCTCTCATAATAATCATCTCCAGACTCATCATTTAAAAATCCTGCCTGTCCAAATAACAATGCTTCGATTTGGAAAAGATCATCTTTATGTTTTGCCAAATAGGCTAATGGCAATGATTTTGCTAACAACTCGAAAGGATCAGAATTTAATTTAAACCCGAAGTTCCGTGCCAGTTGAAAATAAAATGCGGTTTCCCAACTGTTATTTGTTTGTTTTAATAATTCATTTATTCTCTCAGATTTTCCCTCTAGTCGCTCAATTGTTAATTTTTCCAACCAATTTTGTATTGTAAATGAATCAACCTTTCGTATATCATTTTGACAAGAAATCCAGTATTCACTTTTTATAAGAGATTCATAATTATTTAAAAGTTCCTTATCAAATTTTATTTCCAAAGTTGGAATAGGCTGACCATTTGTCCTGACTATATCTTTATCATGATTATAAACTACCTGCAAAATTACATTATCATATGCTTTATCTTTATGATGATTGTGTGCATACCAGTCTGATGAATTTATGTGAACTTCCACATTTCCTGCCCAAATTGTTTCATTTATTTTAATCTTAGCATTAAAAAAATCGGGACCTGAATCAAAATTATGAGTTCCCTGATTCAGTATCTCAATTTTCTCCTGATTTTGATCTATTAAATTACCGTTCTTGTAAAGTTTATATTTCCAGATATAGTGTAAAAATTCTTCTTTCATTATTCTTTTATTCTTCTTTTATGAATTTAAAATCTATTCATAAAATTAACAAAATATTAAGTAATTACAATAGAAATAATATGTATCAAATATCAAGTGCAAAGCATCAATAAAATAGAAAAATGAAGCAGCAGCAAAGAGTAACAGTCATTTGCCAGTAGACACGACACATCCGTGCAACGGCTACACGCCGTGGAACGGATTTATACCAATTACGATAGTTTTTTTCACATAAGCTATCAACGATTTTGTAAAAGCAATATTTATCCGTTGCACCACTTGAAGTGGTTCCACGAAAAAATAATCGAAAGTAAACAAGAAAGAATATTTGAAGTAATTTAGATTAATCCTTTTGCTTTAAGCAATTCAGCCATTTCGGATTGTAGTTCGTTAGCCTTTTTCCCAGCTATTCTGTCAAAATCGGAAGAACTATCTGCATAAATTATTGATCGAGCAGAATTTACTATCAAGCCACAAGAGTCATTCATTCCGTTATTAGCTACTTCTTTTAAACTTCCACCTTGAGCACCAACCCCAGGTATTAAAAGAAAATGTTCTGGAATAATTTCGCGAATTTTTTTAAGATAATCTGCCTGAGTGGCACCAACCACATACATCAAATTATCTCTAGTTCCCCATTCTGATGATTTCTGTAATACTGTTTCAAATAAATTATTATTCGAATTTTCAATATTCAATAATTGAAAATCTTTTGCACTTTCATTTGATGTTAATGCCAGCAATATTACCCACTTATGGTTAAATTCAAGAAATGGAGAAACAGAATCTTTTCCCATGTAAGGAGCAACAGTTACAGCATCGCAGTTAAATTGCTCAAAAAATGCACGAGCATACATTTTTGATGTATTACCAATATCACCACGTTTAGCATCAGCAATTACAAAAATATCTTCATGAATAAGATTAATGTAATTAATTGTTTTCTCTAAACTTTTCCATCCCGAAACACCATGTGCTTCATAAAATGCAATATTGGGTTTATAAGCAATTGTATATTGTGCAGTTGCATCAATTATTCGTTTGTTAAATTCAAAGATTGGATCTTCTTCATTTAATAAAAAACCCGGTATTTTAGTAATATCGGTATCTAAGCCTACACAAAGGAAACTTTTCTTTCTTTGAATTTGTTCAAATAATTGACTGTAGTCCATGATTTTATAAATTATTCTACACCTGCTTCTTTTAATCTTTCTGCATTTTCTGCCATTTGCAACTGTTCAATTACGTCTTGAATATCTCCACCAATAATTGCAGGCAAATTATAAAGAGTAAGGTTTATCCTGTGATCAGTGACACGACCCTGTGGATAATTATAAGTTCTGATTTTAGCAGAACGATCACCTGTAGAAACCATAGTTTTACGTTTCGACGAAATCTCATCAATATATTTTTGATATTCCAAATTATAAAGACGGGTTCTTAGCTCGGCCATTGCTTTATCAAGGTTTTTTAATTGTGATTTTTGATCCTGGCATGTAACCACAATCCCTGATGGTATATGTACTAAGCGAACTGCAGAATATGTTGTATTTACCGACTGTCCTCCGGGTCCTGATGAGCAATAAGTATCTTTACGTATATCTTCTTGTCGAAGATCAATATCAAATTCTTCTGCCTCAGGCAAAACAGCAACTGTTGCCGCAGAAGTATGAACACGTCCTTGAGTTTCTGTTTGGGGCACTCGTTGAACACGATGAACTCCTGATTCGTATTTCAGTACACCATAAACTCCTTTCCCGCTTACCTTCATTACTATTTCTTTATATCCGCCAACAGTACCTTCACTTAGATTTGTAACTTCAATCTTCCATTTTTTGCTTTCGCAAAAATGTGTGTACATTCTAAATAAATCACCTGCAAAAATACTAGCTTCATCTCCACCTGTTCCGGCACGAATCTCTAGTATAGCATTTTTATCATCCTCAGGATCTTTGGGTAACAGCAATATTTTTATTTCTTCTTCTAAAGGACCAATTTTCCCTTCTAATTCATCAAGTTCCATTTTAGCCATTTCCCTCATCTCTTCGTCCTTTTCTGTAGCTAAAATATCTTTTGCAGATTGAATGTTACTCAATATATTTTTATAGTTATTATAAGTTTCAACAAGAGGTTCAAGATCTTTGTATTCTTTATTTAACTTCACATACTTCTTCATATCATTAATAACCGCGGGATCTGTTATTAACTGACCAACCTCTTCGAATCTTAACTTAACTCCCTCAAGTTTATCTAATATCATTTTATTTCCTCCTAATTAAAATTGCTGCAAAATTAA
>JAUVLS010000236.1 GCA_030600625.1 Bacteroidales bacterium | reverse complement strand
TTTTGATTTAACCGATCCGATTTTTCTTTCCTAATATCTATTGTAATAGTAGAATAAACTCTTTTCGAAAAGGGTTCAAGAACTTTATACGATCGGTTTACAATTGCTAAAGCTTCTTCAAGAGTTTCAGTTTCAATTATTGTACCCATAGCGGTTAATTTATAAGTTATTCCGCTTTTGTTAATCATATCAATAATTTTACTTACAGACTCGCTGGCACTATCACCAGACTTGTCTGTTGGAAACATAGCAAATTCAAGAAGTACAGACATGCTAAAATTATTTATTTACATTAAAGTTTATTTCAATATCCCAGTTGGAGCGTACTGTTATTTTCTCCTCGTAATATAATACTTCCTCAGGCTGAATGTGCTTTAAATATTCGCCCGTATCCCACTCATTGTTAAAGTTTTTATCAATAATTACTTTAAACATAAATTCCTTAGGAGGCAAGAAATCAAATTCAACAATCTGATTTTTAGAGATAATTTTTCCCCTGTAAATCGTTTCCTTGTCTTTACCCGGTAAAATAAGCTGACAAATAATTTGAAATGAAGAATCTACACCTGTAATATCTGTCAATATTTTTCCATAAAAATCCAGCTTCTGAGTTTGAAACTCTATAATATTAGTGTCATTTGTAAATTCGTAAATATCTGTAAAAGCATTAGGGTAAATTTCTAATCTATAAACTGTGTCTTCGCACCAATCAACAAATAATTGATATCTTCTAAGCTTAATGCTATCTTTTGAAAAATTGAACTCAACTGGAAATTCTACAGTATCAATAACTGCAAAAAGATTTATTTTTGATGTATCATAAGATTGAAGAGGGTTTTCAAAAATAAAATTCAATTGACTATTTAAATCTAAAGTGCCCCTGTTTTTGATATTTAGGGTATACTTTAAGCTTGTATCGGCAGGTTCATCACTCTTTTTTTTAGGTTTCTCCTGCTCAAAATATTTCATTTTTAAAGTATCTGTACTCCACTGATATACTAAATTGGAATCCTCTTTTTGATAGGTTAAAGCAAATGTTATATCCTCTTTATTAAAGATTGTACTATCTGTTAGCCAATAAATAATAGAATCGTTATTAAGCCCTGTTTCTTTAATATACCACTCCTTTTCAATTATAGTATCGGTAATAGTAAATACTATACTATCTTTTACGGGTTTATTAAACACGATTTCTATTTTTTGCTTTGTGTCTCGAGTGTTATTAGCTAAATACTGAACTTCCCGCTCTTCGGTAAAAAGTCTTAAAACATAATTGTGAACAGGGAAATATGAATTTGATTCAATAATTATCGAATCTATCTCTTTTTCTGGTTTATACATTAAACTGTCAGATTCAACGCTTATAGAATCTTCTCTTATTGCCTGTTTTAAAAGCAGGGTGTCTTCCTCAAAATTATCAATTATAGAAATACTATCCTGCAAATTTTCAACAGAATCTGTTAAGCTAGAATCCAATTTAAAAATGGTGTCAATTTTTGTTTCTGTTATTAAATCAAAAACAACAAGTGAATCTATAAATGCGATATCCTCATTTGGCAAATCGAATAAATAGTTTTTATTAAAATCTCTTAAACAAAATAATTTATATTGATTGTTCCCGATATTATTAATTCTATAGATTCCTTCTTCATTTGTTTTTGAAATATAAAGAGGTATTTGCTTTATAGGAACAGAATCTTCAAAATCCTTGTAAAGCATAACAAAAACACCTTCTTCCGGCAATAAATTAAATGAATTTATTACCTGGCCTTTTATTGATAAAGAATCTATACAAGAACCTGTGGATAAAACATACTGAAAGTTCTCGATTGGGTTTCCTTCATTATAATCCTGAACAGAATTGCCAAAATAAATATTATAAGTTGTAGAATCCTTTAGTTCCTCCATAAATTCAATGACTAATGTTTTTCCTTTAACCTTAATTTCTGGTTTTTCTTCAATTGGAGGTGAAATAATCAAGTTATTATTTAAATCTTTTAACTGAATATATTCGTTAAACGTTATATTTATTTTTTTACTATCAAAGTTTACTGTATTGTCCGGAGGGTCAATTTCTACTATCAATGGATGATCTTCGTCTTTTGGTCCGCCTGTAGGCGCAACAATCTTTGCACATCCGCTAAAAAATATGGCGCTAATTATCAATAAATAAATAAGCTTTTGTATGCTGTTAACCTTCATGATTCTTTTCAAAATTACAAGTTACAAACTTAAAAAGTTTATTTTAATAAACAGTTATGGTTTTCCTTTTAAAAAATATTCAAGAAACTAATATTTAACATTTAATAACATAATGCTAAGCTTTAATTCTAATAAGCACATAAAAAAATTCATACATTTGTACATTAAATAAAATAAATCAAAATGTTACTAAACTATATTAACTGGAATGTTGATCCGGAAATTGTTGGTTTTTGGGGACTTTCAATAAGATATTACGGATTATTATTCGCGTCGTCTTTCTTTTTTGGATATATAATTATGCAAAAAATGTTTAAAAAAGAAGGTTTAACCATTGAGTTGTTAGATAAATTAACCGTTTATATGGCCATTGGTACAGTCTTAGGAGCAAGATTAGGACATTGTTTATTTTATGGCCCTCATTTTGATATCCTTGGATTTAATGGGGAAATTCTTGTAAGAGGTTACTTATCACACCCACTTGATATTTTAAAAATATGGCAAGGTGGTTTAGCCAGTCATGGTGCAGCCGTTGGTATTTTAACAGCTATTTACTATTTTTCTAAAAAGCACAAAAAACCATATTTATGGACAATGGATAGAATTGTAATAGTTGTTGCATTAGCAGGTTTCTTAATTCGCATGGGAAATTTAATGAATTCCGAAATTTATGGTAACCCGACAGAACTACCTTGGGGATTTATTTTTGTTCGTAATGGAGAAGTACTACCTAAACACCCAACACAAATTTACGAAGCACTTTCTTATTTGGTAATATTTGTACTTCTATATACCATTTACAATAAAAAGGGCGCTCAATTAAAACAAGGATTAATTTTTGGTTTGTTCCTAATTCTTCTTTTCACCGCTCGATTTTTTATTGAATTTATAAAAGAAGTTCAGGTTAATTTTGAGCAAGGCATGTCATTAAATATGGGACAATGGTTAAGCATACCATTTGTTCTGGTTGGAGTATTCCTTTTATACCGAAGTTTAAAGCTGCAACCTGAAATAAAATAATGCTTGTAGTATAACGCACATTCCTGTGCGTTTTTTTATCTCTCATCGGACAAGAATGTGCGATGTACTTAAAAAGCAGTAGCCATTAACAAAATAAGACTTGCCGGTCTTTTTTCCTATCGAACATTTTGCAATTTAGATTGTGTATAA
>JAUVLS010000069.1 GCA_030600625.1 Bacteroidales bacterium | reverse complement strand
TGTAAAAACTGTTAAATCAGCTAAGAAAATTGTTGACAGAAAAGATCCGGTTGTTTGGGACATCTTGGAAAATATTCTTAAAGGACATCCTGTTTTACTTAACCGTGCTCCAACATTGCACCGTTTAGGTATTCAGTCATTCCAACCTAAATTAATTGAAGGTAAGGCAATCCAATTACATCCACTTGTGTGTACAGCGTTTAATGCTGACTTTGATGGTGACCAAATGGCGGTTCACTTACCTTTGGGTAATGCTGCTATATTAGAAGCACAGATGTTAATGCTTGCTTCTCATAATATTTTAAACCCTGCTAATGGAGCTCCTATTACAGTTCCTTCACAGGATATGGTACTTGGTTTGTATTATATTACAAAACAAAGATCAGGAGTTAAGGGCGAAGGTTTAACATTTTATTCTCCTGAAGAAGTAACAATCGCATATAATGAAGGTGCTGTAGCAATGCATGCGAGTATAAAGGTTAAAACACATGATATAGTTGATGGAGAACCAGTTATTCGTTTGATTGAAACAACCGTTGGACGAGTTATATTCAATGAGTTTGTTCCAAAAGAGGTTGGTTATATTAACGAACTGTTAACAAAGAAATCATTAAGAGATATTATTGGTAATATACTTAAGAATACAGGTACTGATGTAACTGCTAAATTCCTTGATAATATTAAAAATCTTGGTTATCAAACTGCATTTAGAGGTGGATTATCGTTTAACCTTGACGATGTTATTATTCCAAAAGAAAAAGAAGTATTAGTTAAAGCTGGTTATGAACAAGTTGAAGAGGTACTGAACAATTACAATATGGGTTTCATTACTAACAACGAACGTTATAACCAGATTATCGATATATGGACACATATTAACGCCAGATTAACCCAAACTTTAATGAAGAAATTATCTACGGATAATCAAGGGTTTAATTCGGTTTATATGATGTTAGATTCTGGAGCAAGGGGATCTAAAGAACAGATTCGTCAGCTTTCAGGTATGAGGGGATTGATGGCAAAACCTCAAAAATCGGGTACTTCAGGTTCGGAAATTATTGAAAACCCTATTCTTTCTAACTTTAAAGAGGGATTATCAGTACTAGAGTATTTTATTTCCACTCACGGTGCTCGTAAAGGTTTGGCCGATACTGCATTAAAAACAGCTGATGCTGGTTATTTAACTCGTCGTTTAGTTGATGTTTCGCAAGATGTTATTATTCAGGAAGAAGATTGTGGTACACTTAGAGGCCTGATTGCAACAGCAATTAAGAAAAACGAGGAAATTGTTGAAACATTATACGAAAGAATATTAGGTCGTACTACTGTTCACGATGTATATCATCCACTTACGGGTGAATTAATAGTTGGTGCAGGAGTAGAAATTACTGAAGAGATTGGTAAAAACATAGAAGATTCACCAATCGAACAAGTTGAAATAAGATCGGTATTAACTTGTGAATCTAAACGGGGAGTTTGTACTAAGTGTTATGGAAGAAACCTGGCAACTGGTAAGATGGTTCAAAACGGTGAAGCTGTGGGTGTTATTGCTGCACAATCAATTGGTGAACCAGGAACACAGCTTACATTGAGAACTTTCCATGTTGGGGGTACGGCATCTAATATTGCTGCTGATTCGAGTATTATTGCAAAATATGATGGCCTTGTAGAAATTGACGAGTTACGCACAGTGGAGAAAATTGAGGATGATGGTAGCAAAGTGAAAATTGTTATAGGACGTCTTGCAGAAATGCGTATTGTTGATAAAAATACTGGTATTGTTCTTTCAACTCACAATATACCATATGGTTCTAAGTTGCATATAAAACACGGTAAAACAGTTAAAAAAGATACTGTAGTTTGTGAATGGGATCCTTACAATGCATTAATTATTTCGGAAGCAAACGGTAAATTAGTTTTCGATAATGTAATTGAAGGTATTACATTTAAAGAGGAATCCGATGAGCAAACTGGTTTTAGAGAAAAAGTAATCATAGAAACCAGAGATAAGAAGAAAAATCCAAATGCTAAACTGGTAGGTGAAGATGGTGAAGTTATTAAAACTTACAACTTACCTGTAGGTGCTCATATGAGTATTGATGATGGACAGGAAGTTAAAACGGGAGAAATTTTAGCTAAGATTCCAAGAGCTATTGGTAAATCTGGTGATATAACGGGTGGTTTACCACGTGTAACTGAATTGTTTGAAGCTAGAAATCCTTCAAATCCGGCAGTTGTATCGGAGATTGATGGAGAAGTTGCATTTGGTAAAATTAAACGTGGTAACAGAGAGATTATTATTACTTCTAAAACCGGAGAAATTAAAAAATATCTTGTTTCATTATCAAAACAAATTCTTGTTCAGGAAAACGATTATGTTAGAGCAGGTATTCCTTTGTCAGATGGAGCAATTACCCCATCAGATATATTGGCAATTAAAGGGCCTACCAAAGTTCAGGAATATATAGTTAATGAAGTTCAGGAAGTGTATCGTTTACAGGGTGTTAAGATTAATGATAAGCACTTTGAGGTTATTGTTCGTCAGATGATGCGTAAAGTTGTTATTGAAGATCCGGGAGATACTAAATTTCTTGAAAAACAAGTTGTTGATAAATGGGGGTTCATGAATGAAAACGATTGGATCTATGATAAGAAAGTAATTGAAGATCCGGGTGATTCTCAGGTTTTTAAATCTGGCCAAATTGTAACAGCAAGGAAATTACGAGATGAAAATTCAGTTTTTAAGCGTAAAGATTTGAAATTAATTGAAGCAAGGGATGCTGTTCCTGCGACATCAAGTCAGGTATTACAGGGGATTACTAAATCAGCTCTTCAAACTAAAAGTTTTATGTCTGCAGCTTCGTTCCAGGAAACAACAAAAGTTTTAAATGAAGCAGCTATTAATGGAAAGGTTGATGGACTTGAAGGATTAAAAGAGAATGTTATTGTTGGACATAAAATTCCTGCCGGTACAGGCTTACGTGATTATGATAAAATTATTGTTGGTTCTCGTGAAGAGTATGATAATTTAATGTCTGCAAAGGATATAGATTAATTTTAAAAACAGGAAATCATCATGGAAGACGAAAAAAAACAAAAAAAAGGTCAAATAAACATTGATTTAAAAGAGGATATTGCACAAGGTATATATTCGAATCTGGCTGTAATTACTCATTCCAGTGCAGAATTTGTTCTTGATTTTGTCAGAGTTATGCCTGGTGTTCCTAAAGCAGAAGTTAAATCCAGAATTATTTTAACACCGGAACATGCAAAACGTTTTTTAAATGCATTGCAAGATAATGTTGAGAAATTTGAAAAAATGCATGGCCCGATTAGAAAATCAGAAGGTGGTGGTCCTATGATGCCAATGAATTTTGGCGGGCCCACTGCACAAGCTTAAGATAATTTATAATAATAATGGAAAAGGTGAATCGAGAGGTTCACCTTTTTTATATTAAAAATATCCTCCAGATAATATAGTATATACTGAATTCGGTTAAAACAATTAAACCAATCCAGGATAGGATTTTCAACCATGTTTTAGGTTGATGTTCCAGAGGGACATTTTTACCAGTTACAACCTTAAAATTTAGGTATCCTAATATAGGTGCAGTAAGAAATGATAAAGTTGTTGCTAAATCTACTAATAAACTCATTCCTTTTAAGAAAAATGCAATAATAATTAAGGTTCCTAAAAGTAAAATCCCTAACCAAAACCAAGATAGCCAATTCCAGTCATCATTATCATCTTTTTTAAGTTTTGGAAATAGTAGTTCTGTTGCAGGCTTTAATACTCTTGGGTAAGCATCTAAACAAGTTAAAGTAGTACTTGACATGGTTGTTAATGCTGCAATTGCAATAAGTATATAGGCCCAAGTTCCCAGGTTGGAAGTAAATAAACTTATTAACTGTCCGGCAAAAGTAGTTCCGTTACTTGAAAATGTTTCACCTGAACCATACATTACCAGTGCACCTAGTGATAAAAATCCTAGTGATAAAACGGTTGTGCCTATATACCCAATATTAAAATCGAATAAGGATTCTTTTACTGTAGGAATATGCTTGCCTTCTTTTCGTTTTGCTATTGACCAAAACGAATGCCAAACAGATATGTCGATAGCCGAAGGCATCCAACCTGCAAATGCTATGAGCAGAGCAATATCTCCAAAACCCCAATTAAAACTTCTTGTATATTCCGGGTTTGGGTTAAACCCTTTTGTAAATGCAGAAACAACTGCAATAATAGTAGATAATGCCAGAAGTACAATTATAAATTTGATAATCTTATCAAGAACAGAATACTTTCCAAATACTACAATTATTGTTGCAATACCTAAAATCAATATAGCCCAAATATTTATATTAAATGAATTAGGAAAAACATAAGAAAATAAGCCGGCAGTAACAACTGTAATTGCAGCTTGTAAGGTAAACATGGTTGCTATTGTCAGTATCAAATATAATATGAGTGCTCCTTTTCCTAATCGCTTATAGCCATGTAATAAACTTTCACCTGTTGACGAAGCATATCTTGGCCCGAATTCAAAAAATGGATATTTAAAAAGGTTAATTAGTAAAATTATGCCGACTAATTGGAAACCAAAAAAGGCACCTGCTCTTGTTGACTGTACAAGATGTGAAACTCCTATAGCAGCTCCGGCCCATAATAATCCGGGTCCTAATGAATTTAATAAATTTTTTATTTTCATTTAGTTTATTTAAATACAAATTTAATCAGACTTATTTACAAAACTCTAAAATACAATCTACAAATTACAAACACTTAATATCACAGTAAATCATTAATAAATTTAACTTTCTGAGAATTGTAGAATAATTATTCCGTTGACATAATGAAAGTGTTTGATAGATTAAGAAAAATTGTTAATAAATAAACTAAAATTTGTTAAAATCAGGTTGTAATTTAATGACTTGTAATTAATTCAAATTGTTAAGTTTGTCCGAGTTTTTTAGAATAATTCCAAAAAGCATATTGTTGACTAATTACAAGCTTTTAATATGTACATATTTATATAATTATTAGTAAGTTTGGCTTCTTGTTTTGTAAGGCACTTATTTTTATCTTTGCAAACTTGTGAACAAATTGTATTTTTGACTAAATTTTAGATGTGTTTTAATATATTGGCTTGCAAGATCTTAGGTCTTTGATTTTTTCGAACAAAATAATAAAAATGAATTTAATTATTAACTTAAATAAAGATTAAATGAAAATTCTAATTTGCTTAAGTAATGTTCCGGACACTACTACAAAAGCTAAGTTTGTAAATGATAATACAGCTTTTGATACAACCGGCGTACAATGGATTATTAATCCCTGGGATGAACTTGCATTAACCAGAGCTATAGAACTTAAATCAGATGCAGCAAATTCAATTGAAAATATTACAGTAATAACAGTTGGAGAAAAAGATGCTGAACCTACAATGAGAAAAGCTTTAGCTATTGGTGCTGACGATGCAGTAAGAATTGATGCCGAACCAACAGACGCATATTTTGTGGCAGCGCAAATTGCAGAATACTTAAAGAGCAATCTTTTCGATTTAATTTTTAATGGAATTGAATCTGCCGATTATAATGGATCAGCAGTAGGTGGTATGTTAGCAGAATTTTTAAATATTCCTTCAGTTTCTGCAGTATCTGCAGTAAATATTGAAAATGGTCAGGTTAAAATAAAACGTGACATAGATGGTGGAACTGAAGAAGTAACTTCTGAATTACCTCTAGTTGCTATTGCACAAAAAGGCATTGCTAAAGAACCAATGATTGCTGCAATGCGTGGTATTATGATGGCTCGTAAAAAGCCTTTAAATGTGGTTGCACCTGTTGAAGTTGATGCTTTAACTGAAATAGTTAATTTCGAACTGCCACAGCCAAAACCACCATGTAAAATGATTGAACCTGATAATTTAAAAGAATTAGTAACTCTGCTTCAAAACGAAGCAAAAGTTATTTAAATCAGGAATCGCCAGCCTGTCTGACTGGCAGGTTATAAATAAACTTAATTAAGAATTTAATAAAATAAGATATGTCAGTATTAGTATTTACAGAAAATTGGGACGGAAAATTCAAGAAAATGTCTTTTGAATTAGTTTCCTATGCAAGTAAAATTGCTGAAATGTTGAATATCCAAACTGTAGCCCTTTCAATTGGTGATGTTCAGGAAGATGAACTTAAGAAGCTTGGAAATTATGCCGCAGATAAAATAATATCTGTAAACAATGATAAATTAAAAAATTTAGATAATCAGGCTTATACGTCAGTTATATCAGAGGTAGCTGAAAAAGAAGGAGCAAAACTTGTTATTATTGCTCATAATAATACAGGTAAAGCATTAGCTCCACGATTATCAGTAAAGTTAAAAGCCGGTTTAGGTGCAGGTGTTAGTAAATTACCATCAAGCGTTGAACCTTTCACTATTTTCAAAAAAGTATATTCAGGTAAAGCGTATTCAAACCTTGTTATAAAGTCGGATATTAAGATTCTTACTTTAGCACAAAACTCTTTTGAATTCGAAGAAAATATTAAATCTCTTGCTATTGAAAGCTTTGAGCCTGCATTAAGCGATGATTTGTTCAAGACAACTGTTTCTAATGTTCAAAAACAAACAGGCAAAATACTATTAACTGATGCAGAGATTGTTGTTTCAGGTGGTCGTGGTATGAAATCAGGTGATAATTGGAGCCCGATTGAGGAATTGGCAGACTTATTAGGTGCTGCTACAGCTTGTTCACGCCCTGTTTCTGACGAAGGTTGGAGACCTCACGAAGAACATACCGGACAAACAGGGAAAATTATTGCTCCTAACTTATATATTGCTGCCGGTATATCTGGCGCAATACAGCATTTAGCGGGGATTAGTTCATCTAAATGTATTGTAGCTATTAATACAGATAAAGATGCACCAATTTTCGAAGCTGCAGATTATGGAATAATTGGCGATACTGCTAAAGTATTACCTGATTTTATTCAGGCAGTTAAGGAAATAAAATAAATACTTAACCTGCCTGCCGGTTTAA
>JAUVLS010000053.1 GCA_030600625.1 Bacteroidales bacterium | reverse complement strand
ATTTACATTTATTCAAAAAGTATAATCCCAATGTGAAAGATATGTACTTAATATATAATGGCTCTGTTGAACGAAAAAAGCAAGAAATAAATATTCTCAATTGGAAAAATGATGCTTATTTGTAATTTGAGTCGAAAATTTTCACGGAAATTTTTGATATTATTAAAGCTGTAAATAATGGTGGAATCCTGAGCGGAGTCGAAGGACCACAACAACTTACCCTTAACTTGTCGAAGGCACTGCCCTGAGCCCGCCTGCCGGACGGGCAGGCTTGTCGAAGGCACTGCCCTGAGCTTGTCGAAGGCACTGCCCTGAGCTTGTCGAAGGGAATAATATTCACATTTCATCATCAACGCTGGACAGATAAACCTTTACCTTGGGTAAAAGAGTTGGTTTTGCAGAATGTGAAGAATACAGTTAAGTATTTTATGCTTAAAATAAGACCATAATTGTTTTGAGTTAATAGTTAAATCTGCAACCAACCCGCAGCAAAAACATACGATTTAAAATAATCATAATAGTTTAGTATTATTATATTTGTACTCATAGTACAAATTCCAGCATTAAAATAAACCGCCCATAATATTTCTTACAATTTGGGAATCCAATTCTGTTTTTGTAACTTTATTGCATGATAAAACGAAAAGCTGAAAAAGAACTATTAAACCTTGCAAAACAATTTAAAGCCATTGCAATTATAGGCCCTCGTCAATCCGGAAAAACTACTTTGGCTACTCAAACCTTTCCTGATCTACCATACGTAAATCTCGAAAATCCAGATACTCGACGATTTGCTTTAGAAGATCCTCGTGGATTTTTATTGCAGTACAAAACAGGAGCAATCCTGGATGAGGCACAGCGTGTTCCGGAAATTTTCTCCTACTTACAACAAATTTTAGATGAAACTACATTGTTTGGGAAATTTATTATTACTGGTTCAAATAATTTTTTACTACAGGAAAACATCTCTCAAAGTCTTGCAGGTAGAATAGCATATTTATATCTTCTTCCGTTTTCTATTTCCGAATTACCCAATAAAATCACTTCAAATTTAATCAATTTAATCCATAAAGGTTTCTATCCGCCGGTTTATGATCAACCTGTAGAATCAGGCAAATGGTATGCAAACTACATTCGAACCTATATTGAGCGGGACGTAAGGCAATTAAAGAATATTGCTGATTTAAATTCCTTTGAACGTTTTATTAGGTTATGTGCAGGAAGAATTGGCCAATTACTTAATCTTAACAGTCTTGCCATTGAGACAGGTGTAACTAATAAAACTATTGCTGCATGGATTAGTGTTTTAGAAAGCAGTTTCATAATACATCGCTTACAGCCACATCATAAGAATTTTAACAAAAGGGTAATTAAAATGCCTAAATTGTATTTTTATGATACAGGTCTTGCTTGTGCTCTTTTAGGGATAACGAATCCCGAACAACTCTCTCTCCATTATATGGGAGGTAGTATATTTGAAAACTTTGTTATTAATGAATTACTTAAACACAGATTTAATCAAGGAGAAAATCATAATTTATTTTTTTGGAGAGACAATATTGGCCATGAAATTGATGTAGTTATTGAAAATAAAAACAAACTTTTACCTATTGAAATTAAATCAGGGAAAACAATTACACAAGATTATTTTAAAGGCTTATTATTTTGGCAAAAAATAACCGGCCACGAAAAAGGAAAAGTAATATATGCTGGCAACCAAAATCAAAACAGATCAAACGGCATAAGTGTGTTTGAGTGGCAACATCTTAAAAATCCTGAAATATTTTTTAAATAAACTACGAACTTAGTGATCTTAGTGACTCTGTCTACCGCCAAGCAGATTTTGAACTAAAAACTATATACCATTGACTGTAGCAATTAACTAAATTTAAATTCTTAATTTTAAACCAGTCTATCGACAGGCAGACTCGGAATCTGAAACCTGAAATTTGAAATCTAAACATGCGCCTATACTCCGATGAAATACAAGCTTTAAAATATGCTTTAGAAAATATTGAAGATGAAGTATTTCTTTTTGGGTCGAGGGTTGATGATAACAAAAAAGGAGGAGATATTGATTTACTAATTTTTTCAGCAATTCCAGGTTATGAACTATCTTTAAAAATTAAACAGCGTTTTTTTACAAAATGTGAAGAATGTTGTTAAATATTTCCTGAATAAGTTAAGGGGTTGAAGATAACCTTGCCTGCCTTCGGCATGGCTTGCCTGTCGCCCGCCTGTCGGACGGACAGGCAGGAAGTTCAAAGTAAAAAGATAAAAGCTTGCCTGCCTTTGGCAGTAGGAGGTGAAAAGCATTTGACATACTTCGAAGGTCATTTGACACACATCGAAAAGAGTTTGACACACTTCGAAAGTCATTCAGCACAGTGGGGAGTTCTTTTTGCACAAATACAATATGAGCTGGGGATTAAAGGAAACTACTTTTTCAAGATAATAAAAGAACGTTTTAAGCCGAAAATAATTTCTTTTTCCCTTTTTCTAAACCTAGAAAGTATGTACATTTGCAATGCGGTTATAAATTAGCATAAAATGTATATTCAACGTCACATAGCACCTTACCTGAAAAAGATTTTAAAACAATTCCCTATACTTTCCTTAACCGGTCCACGGCAATCAGGTAAGACTACTCTATTAAAAAATATTTTTCCAAAATACCAATATTTTAATCTGGAACGTATTGATTACAGGGAAATGATTTTATCAGACCCCATGGGATTTTTAAAAACAAACGGACCCGGAATCATTTTTGATGAAGCGCAGAACGTTCCGGAACTTTTTAGCTACATACAAGTTATTTCAGACGAACGGAATACACCCGGACAGTATATTTTATCAGGTTCACAAAGTTTTTTAATGAATGAGCATATCTCACAGTCTCTGGCCGGAAGAGCGCATATCAGTCATTTATTTCCATTTGATATAAGAGAATTACCACATTCCGGATTAGATATCAATAAAACAATATGGAATGGATTTTATCCACGATTACACGATGCCGGAATTGCTGCGCCTGACTTTTACCCGTCTTACTTGCAAACATACATTGAGCGGGATGTACGATCATTAAAAGCTATAGAAAATCTAAATACCTTTTCTCGCTTTTTAGGCTTATGTGCTGGTCGTATCGGGCAGGTACTTAACTTATCATCTCTGGCAAACGATACAGGAATAACTGTAAATACAGCAAAAGCATGGCTGTCATTATTAGAATCGAGTTTTATTATTTTTCAATTACAACCTTATCATAAAAATTATAGTAAAAGGTTAATCAAATCACCAAAAATATATTTTTACGATACAGGAATCGCCTGTTTCCTCCTACGACTTACAAGTCCTGATATGATAAGAACACATTATCTTTATGGATCACTGTTCGAAAATCTTGTAATTAGCGAAATCATTAAATCACTTCATCACTCCGGTAAACGACCATCGGTATATTACTGGAGAGAAAGCAATGGTACCGAAATAGATTGCATCATTGAAAAAGGAAATGATGAAATTATGGCTCTTGAAATAAAGGGAGGCGAAACCTTTAACAAAGATTATCTTAAAAACCTTAAAAACTTTCCTGGAAATAATAATAAAGTACATAAAAAGCTTATATATGCAGGAGAACGTTCTTTCAATATGTCTGATGTACAATTAATTGGGTGGAATAATTTTCCGGAATTTTTAAATGAACCCTCCATGATTTGACAAAGCACAAATGCGCATTAAAATTAGTATTATGGAGGTTTTATTTGGCCTTAATCAAAAAATATTTACGTATTATTTTGTGATTTGAATCGAAAATTTTCACGGAAATTTTTGATATTATTAAAACTGCAGAAGTAGATCCGCTTCCACAACAACTTACCCTGAGCTTGTCGAAGGGAATGTTCACATTTTATCATCGACACTGGACAAATAAGTCTTTTCCATGGTTTAAAGAATTGGTTTTACAGAATACAAAGAACTCTTCTCATAGCTTGTCCCGTTTTACGGGAACCGAAGGGAACGGCGAAGCCCTCACTGAAAATAATAATGTTGTTAAGTATTTTTTAGTGAAAAGAAACAAGACAACCGTGCCTGCCGGCAGGCAGGTGTTTAATCAGCGTTCTATTTTTACGTTCACATTTCATCCTCAACGCTGGACAAATAAACCGGTTTCGTGGGTAAAGGAATTGGTTTTACAAAATGTGAAGAATACAGTTAAGTATTTTATGGTAAAAAGAAACAAGGGAAAAGATAAAAGTAAAAAGTAAAAGGGAAAAGGAGACTGGGAGAAAATAACACGTGGGCTGATCCCTTTAGGGACAAAGGGCAGCGGGGGGAGAAAGAAAAAAGACAAAAACAAAAAACTTGACCGCCGACCTGCCTGCCTTTGGCAGTAGAAGGTTCAGCAGAAAAATTGAGAGAAAAAAACTGTGAGAAAAAACATTAGAGTTTGTTTTGTTTCTATAATTCACTATTTTTGCTGAGTAACAGAAATAAAATGCAACAAAATGAATTATCTTGACTTTAAGCAAAAAATGTTTGAGATTGCTTGCTTCAATATTAATCAAATTTATGCATGGCAGCCACATTTCAACAGAAATAACCTGACAAGATGGATAAAAAAAGGATTACTTATCCGGTTAAGGCAAGGATATTATACATTTCCGGAGTATAAAAACAAACCGGAATTTTCATACTACTTTGCAAACAGAATATATAAGCCATCTTACATTAGTCTCCACACGGCATTATCGTTTTATGGTATTATTCCGGAAGCAGTTGTACAAATAACAAGTGTAACATCATTAAAAACAGCAGTATTTAAAAATGATTTTGGAGAATATTCATATAAAACTTTAAAAAAAGAGTTTATGTTTGGTTATGATTTAAAACAACAAACTGAAAATAAAACTTTAAATTTTGCTAAACCCGAAAAAGCCTTACTTGACTTGCTTTACCTTTATCCTTTTTATAATACTATACAAGAAATGAAAGAATTGCGTTTAGATGAGAATTTTCTTCACAATGATTTAGATATTGATAAAATGAAAGAATTTGCTGCTAAATTTAAAAACAAAGCACTTACAAAACGAGTAAAATTGCTTTTTGATGCTTATGAACTATGATAGAAATTGATTTAATAAAAAAAAATTTCCACAGCAAATTCAGGATAATTCAATTTATCATAAATATATGTTAAAGGAATATATTCAATTATTGATATTAAATTATCTATCAACAACTTCTTATATAAGAAAATTAACATTTATTGGCGAAACAAATTTGCGATTAGTAAAAGGAATAGATAGGTTCTCAGAGGATATTGATTTTGATTGTAAAGACTTATCCAGGGAGGAGTTTATACAAATGACCGATGATGTCTTATTATTTTTAAACAAAAACGGTTACATAGCAGAAACTAAAGACCATAAAAATGTTAAGTTAAAAGCATTTCGTCGAAATATTTATTTTCCTGAATTTTTATTTAATTTAGGATTAAGCGGACATCGCGAAGAACGCTTTTTAATAAAAATTGAAAGTCAGGATCAATTAATTAACTATAAGCCAATTATCGTAAATATTAAAGGTTGTGGCTTTTTTTTCCCTTTTCCTGTTCCGCCTGACGAAATACTGTGCAGTATGAAAATATCAGCTTTATTATCACGTAGTAAAGGTCGTGATTTTTATGATGTAATGTTTCTACTTGCCCAAACAGTCCCTGATTACTCTTTTTTATCAAAAAAATTTGGAATTAATAATCTGTTAGAACTAAAGCAATCAGTTAAAAAGCTGCTTCATTCGGTTAACTTAAAAATGAAAATGAATGATTTTGAACATCTGCTCTTTAGTAAAAATAACAGCAATAGGATACTTCATTTTAGTGATTTTATAAATGAATTGCAAAATTTGAGTTAACAAAAGAAAATCTTGAATATCAATACAATTTTAAATGATTAAGCTATTAACTATAATTGGTACACGTCCCCAAATTATCAAAGCCTCTGCTTTAAGCCGTGCCATTCGGCATGAATTTTCCGGTATGATAAACAAAATTATTATACATACAGGGCAGCATTACGATGAAAATATGTCAAAAGCTTTTTTTGAAGCTCTTAATATCCCCGATGCTGATATTAATTTGGATATTGGTTCGGGAACACACGTAGAGCAGGTGGGGTAATTATTTAAAAATTCATTATAAATAACAAAAATTGAAAACAAAATAATCACTTCCAATGCCATAAACAGCTAATTTGTACGTAGTTCAACTTCAAAAAAGATAGTTATAGAAAATATTCCTAATATAAATTTTGCTATTTTTACCGTGTAAATCTAAAATTTATTTCTAAATTTGCACGGTAAGCAATTTAAATATGTATTATCAACGTTTAATAGAAAAGGAAATAATTGAAAGTCTATCTGCTTTTCCTGTCATTGCTATTCTTGGCCCCCGGCAATCGGGAAAATCAACTTTGGCTAAATATATTTCTAAAAAGTTAAACGATCGTTCTACTATATATATAGACCTTGAACGGCCTTCTGATTTACGCAAACTTGATGATGCAGAATGGTTTTTTTCGAAAAATAAAAAACACCTTATTTGTATTGATGAAATACAGCGAAAACCGGAGTTATTTCCATTAATTAGAAGTATGGTTGACGAATGGGGAGGTAATGGGCATTTTATGATACTTGGGTCAGCATCGCAAGACCTTATCAAACAAAGTTCAGAAACCCTTGCCGGGCGTATAAGTTATCATAAACTTACTCCTTTTATTTACTCCGAAATCGATAATGATTATTCTCTTGAAGATTATCTTGTAAAAGGGGGATTTCCAAGAAGTTTGACTGCAAATAACATTGATATTTCAATCAGATGGCGCGAAAATTTTATTACCACTTTTATTGAGCGTGATTTGCTTCAATGGTCAGGAATTATGCCGCAAACAATGAGGAGATTATGGCAAATGCTTGCCCACGTAAACAGTCAAACAGTTAATTATTCTTCGCTTGGAAATTCACTAGGTATCAGTAATTCAACAGTGAAAAACTATATTGATTTGCTTTCAGGAACGTATATGATTGATATAGTTCAACCATATTTGGCAAATACCGGAAAACGAATAGTCAAATCACCCAAAATATATATTTCTGATACCGGTTTAATAAATTCATTTCTTGACATTGTCTCATTCAACCAACTTATGGGACATCCTGCATTAGGTTCGATATGGGAAACTTTAGTGCTAATCAATTTAAAATCAAATTTTCCATTTCTTCGTTTTTATTTTTATCGCACAAGCCACGGTGCCGAAATTGATTTTGTAATAGAATCTGGTTCAAAAATTATGGCTATAGAATGTAAATCTTCACTTTCTCCAAATTTGAGCAAAGGTAGCTATATTAGCATGTCCGATATAAAAGCTGAGCAAATGCTTGTAATTTCTCCTGTAAAAGAAGGATGGCAAATGAAAAAAAATATTATGCTTGTTTCAATTTCTGAAGCGATAAGATACATAAAAGAGTATTTCGGAAATATAAACCAACAATAATGAGAGAGAATCCTGATTACCAATATAACTTTAAGTAAAATGAAGATAATCTCAGTAGTGGGTGCACGTCCAAATTTTATGAAAGTGATGCCATTTATTCATACAACAAAGCAATAATTTCAGCTTTCTTTGGTTCTTTTAACAAAAAAAGATTGTAAATTTGTGTAAATTGAAAACAAGGCTTACAATATGCGCAATTTAATTCGGCGAAAAACAGAACATTTTGTAAAAGAAAATTTAAGTGTTTTTCCTGCTGTTGTTATTCTGGGCCCGCGTCAGTGTGGAAAATCAAC
>JAUVLS010000002.1 GCA_030600625.1 Bacteroidales bacterium | reverse complement strand
TACTTTTTTGTTGTTGAAGTCTTGGGATGGGATAATGTTAATTATAATAATAAGAATCTGGGAAAAATATCAAACACTCAAGCCACAGGAGCAGAAGGTGACCAAGGTGCAAGTTCTAATAGTGGAGGTAGCATGTTTGGCGTAATAAGACTGTTTCGTTAAATTTTTTAATAAGAGTATAATAAGTAGGTATAAAAAAAGCTTGGTTAATTTGACCAAGCTTTTTTGTTTTTATATAGTTGTAATATCTATTCTTCTTCTTCTTGTTCGAATGTTTTAATAAGCTTTTCTTGAACATCCATCGGAACTTGTTCGTATTTAGCAAACTTCATTGTATAAGTTGCTCTACCACCACTTAATGAGCTTAAAGCTGTTGAGTATTTATTCAATTCAGCTAAAGGTACCTTAGCATTTAGTTTCTCAAAACCTTTATCACTATTCATACCTTCAATCATAGCTCTTCTGCCTTGTAAATCACTCATTACATCACCCATTCTGTCAGATGGAACTAAAATTTCAATATCATAGATAGGTTCCATAATTTTTGGTCCGGCTTCTTTAAACGCAGTTTTAAATGCATGACGTCCGGCAAGTTTAAATGAAATTTCATTTGAATCAACCGGGTGCATTTTACCATCATAAACTGCTACTCTTATATCGCGAGCATAAGATCCTGTCAATGGGCCTTCTTCCATTTTCTCCATTATACCTTTTAAAATTGCAGGCAAGAATCTGGCATCAATTGAACCGCCAACAATACAGTTATAATATATTAATTTACCACCCCAAGGTAATGCAAGCTCTTCTTTATTTCTAACAGAAACTTTGATGTCTTTACCATTAACTTTATAAGTAGTAGGATCTGGCATACCTTCTTTGTAAGGTTCAATAACCATATAAACTTCTCCAAATTGTCCGGAACCTCCTGATTGTTTCTTGTGACGATAGCTTGCACTTGCAAGTTTGGTAATAGTTTCTCTATAAGGAATTTTCGGAGCTAAAAATTCAACTTCAATTTTATAAATATTATCAAGATGCCATTTAACAATATTGTTTAAATGGTATTCTCCTTGACCGGAAATGATAATTTGTTTTAATTCTTTTGAATATTCAATTTCAATTGTTGGATCAATTTCGTGTAATCTGTTTAATGTTTCTCCTAATTTTTCATCATCAGATTCGTTAACAGCTTTAATGGCTGTTCTGTATTTTGAGTTAAGGAAAGAAATTTCAGGAAATTTAACAGTATCCTTAGCATCTGATAATGTATGATTGGTTTTTGTGTTTTTTAATTTTACTGCAGCACCAATATCTCCGGCAACAAGTTTTGAAACTTTTGTTCTGTCTTTACCGGCAACTACATATAATTGAGAAAGCCTTTCTTTTGTATTCGATGTGTTGTTGTTTAAGTCCATCCCTTCAGTTACCTGCCCTGAATGAACTTTAAAATAGTTTATTTCACCAATGTGAGATTCATTTGATGTTTTAAATACAAAAATATTAGTATTACCACCTTCTTTACATTCTATTTCTTTTTCATCAATAGTTTTAGAAGCAGGAAGCATATTTGGTGATGGAGCAACATTCGTAATAAACTCTAATAGTCGTTTAATACCGTAATTTTTTTCAGCCGAAGCACAGAAAATTGGAAATAATCCACGAGAAATTAATCCTGCAGTAATTCCTTTACGCATCTCATTTTCGTCAAGAGATCCTTTTTCAAAGAATAATTCCATTAATGGTTCATCGTTTTCAGCGGCTGCTTCAACTAAAGTATTATGAAGTTCTGTTGCAGTATCAATCTGATCGGCAGGAATGTCTGATATTTCTCTTTCACCGGCATCATTAAATTTGTACATTTTCATTAAAAGCACATCAATAATTGCATTAAAATCAGGACCACTTGAAACAGGATACTGAACTACTACAGCTTTACTTCCAAAAGTAGTTTTTACAGATTCAATAGCCCTTTCATAATTAGCATTCTCATGATCCAGTTTGTTAAAAACCAACATTAATGGTTTATTATACTTATCGCAATGCCTGTTTAGTATCTCAGTTCCTACTTCTACGCCTTGTTGTGCATTAATTAACATTACTGCTAAATCAGCAGCCGAAAACGAAGAAATTACTCCACCAATAAAATCATCTGCACCAGGGGTGTCAATAATATTTATTTTATGGTCGTTAAATTCTGTATATAAAACAGTTGAAAAAACTGAATTTAAATTCTCTTGTTCAATTTCATTATAGTCAGAAGCAGTATTCTTACCATTTACTGTTCCTTTCCTATCAATAACACCACCTTCAAAGAGCATAGCTTCTGCAATCGAGGTCTTTCCCGACCCCGCATTACCAATCAAAGCGATATTCCTAATTTTATCAGTTTGATAAGTTTTCATATTTATTTAATGATTTAATTAATAATATATTTCTTACAATTTCTTCAAACAAAGCATTTATTATTTGTTAGATAAATGGCCTCAAAAATAGTAATTTTTTATAAACACGCAAGTGCATATATTATAATATTATATTAAAAATTAAGCAGGGAGTCTTAATGATATATTTCTTGTGGATATTAAAAATCTTTCTAAATAATGTGAAAAAATAAATTAAGTAAGTTTTCTTTTGTGATATTATAAAAAAGTATATATTTTTGCGGCATTTTCCGACTAAAATTTTCGTTGGTTAAAATAATAATAATCAGTGATTTTTGAATTTTTTAAAGGTGTTCTATAATTGAGAAGTAAAATTATTTTGTAAGCAATTTGAAAAGTACGAAATAAATTAACTTTTATTGTGGATTTTTAAAAAAAAGAATTACTTTTGCGAACCGAATTTTATAAAAAATAATTTAAATAGTTGTTTATATGCCTACAATACAGCAGTTAGTAAGAAAAGGAAGAACTCAGATTGTGGTTAAGAAAAAAGCCCCTGCTTTGGACGCATGTCCTCAAAGGAGAGGTGTATGTACTCGTGTATATACTACAACACCTAAGAAACCTAATTCAGCAATGAGAAAAGTTGCGAGAGTAAGGTTAACAAACGGTAAAGAAGTGAATGCATACATTCCTGGAGAAGGTCATAATTTACAAGAACACTCTATTGTTTTGATAAGAGGTGGTAGAGTAAAAGATTTGCCGGGTGTTAGATATCACTTAATCCGTGGTGCTTTAGATACTTCAGGGGTTGAAGGAAGAACTCAAAGACGTTCAAAATACGGAACTAAGAGACCAAAAAAATAAACTAAATCAAAGAGTTTAGAGAGAAATGAGAAAATCAAAACCAAAACAGCGAATAATTTTACCAGATCCAAAATATAACGATACTTTGGTTACCAGGTTTGTTAATGATTTTATGATTGATGGTAAGAAAAATCTTGCATATAAGATATTTTATGATGCAATGGATATTTTAGCTGCAAAAAATAAGGATAGTGAGAAAACTCCAGTTGAAATGTGGAAAAAAGCATTAGAAAATATTACCCCAATGGTTGAGGTGAAAAGTAGAAGAATCGGTGGTGCTACGTTCCAGGTTCCAATGGAAGTTAATCCAAAAAGAAAAACAGCGATCAGTATTAGAAATATGATCAAGTATGCTCGCCAACGTAGTGGTAAGAATATGGCTGAAAAATTGTCACAGGAAATACAGGCTGCTTTTAATGAAGAAGGCGGAGCGTTTAAGAAGAAAGAAGAAACACACAGAATGGCCGAAGCTAATAAAGCTTTTGCACATTTTAGATTTTAATAATACAGAGGTTAAGAGGTTAGAGAAATAGAAATGAGTAAAACGCTGCAAAATACCAGGAATATCGGAATCATGGCTCACATTGATGCCGGTAAAACTACTACAACAGAGAGAATTCTGTTTTATACTGGTATCACACATCGTATTGGAGAGGTGCACGATGGAGCTGCAACTATGGACTGGATGGTTCAGGAACAGGAGAGGGGAATTACGATTACTTCAGCAGCTACTACCACATATTGGAAATATCTGAATCAAGATTACAAAATCAATATAATTGATACACCGGGACACGTTGACTTTACTGTAGAAGTAGAAAGGTCTTTACGTGTTTTAGATGGTGCGATTGCTGTATTTTGTGCTGTAGGTGGAGTTGAGCCTCAATCTGAAACTGTATGGCGTCAGGCTGATAAGTATAATGTACCTAGAATGGCATTTGTTAATAAAATGGACCGTTCGGGTGCTGATTTTTTCTCAGTTGTAAGCCAAATTAAAGAAAAACTTAGAGCAAATGCTGTTCCATTACAAATACCGATTGGATCAGAAGAATCATTTTCTGGGGTTATAGACTTAATTGAAAATAAGGCGGTTGTTTGGCATGATGATGAAACTATGGGTACTCGTTATGAATTGGTTGATATCCCTGCTGAATTAGTTGATGAAGCTGAAGAGTGGAGAGGAAAATTAGTTGAGGCAGTAGCTGAACATGATGATGCATTATTAGAAAGATATTTCGAAGACCCCGAATCAATTACAAAAGAAGAAATGATAGCTGTAATTCGGAAAGCAACAATCGAGATGACAATTACTCCTGTGCTTTGCGGATCAGCATTTAAAAATAAAGGTATTCAACGTTTATTAGATTCTATAGTAGCATTTTTACCAAGTCCACTTGATGTTGGAAATGTTACAGGAATCAATCCAAAGAATGAAGAAACTGTTGAACGTAAACCAGAAGCTAACGAGCCTTTAGCTGCTTTAGCATTTAAAATTGCAACCGATCCATTCGTGGGTCGTTTGGCATTCTTAAGAGTATATTCTGGTAAAATTAATGCTGGTTCTTATGTAATGAATGTAAGGACAGGTAAACGTGAAAGAATATCTCGTTTATATCAAATGCATGCCAATAAGCAAAATCCTAAAGATGTTATCGAAGCTGGTGATATTTGTGCTGCAGTAGGATTTAAAGATTTACGTACAGGTGATACATTATGTGACGAAAAACGTCAGATAACTTTAGAGTCTATGGACTTTCCTGATCCTGTAATTGGTATTGCAGTTGAGCCAAAAACACAAAAAGATTTAGATAGATTAAATATTGCCCTTCATAAATTAGCAGAAGAAGATCCTACATTTTCAGTAAAAGTTGATGCAGATTCCGGACAAACTGTAATTAGTGGAATGGGTGAATTACACTTGGAAATATTATTGGATCGTTTAGTACGTGAATTTAAAGTTGAGTGTAATCAAGGTGCGCCACAAGTTGCTTATAAGGAATCAATTACAGCAACAGTTGGACATCGCGAGGTGTTTAAAAAACAATCTGGTGGTCGTGGTAAATTTGCTGATATTAAAGTTGAGATCGGACCAGTTGATGAAGACCACCAAGGATTACAATTTATTGATAAAATTAAAGGAGGAAATATTCCTCGAGAATATATTCCAGCTGTTCAAAAAGGATTTGAAGAAGCAATGTATAATGGCGTATTAGCAGGTTATCCTGTTGATAGCTTAAAAGTAACATTGATCGATGGGTCATATCACGATGTTGACTCAGATGCATTATCATTTGAAATAGCTGCTAAAATGGCATTTAAAAATGCTTGTACCAAAGCAAGACCTAAATTACTTGAACCTATAATGTCTGCTGAAGTGGTTACACCTGAAGAATATATGGGTGACATCATAGCTGACTTTAACAGACGTAGAGGTAAGGTTGAAGGAATGGAAAATAAAGGTGGCGCCAGGGTTATTAAAGCAAAGGTGCCATTAGCCGAAAAGTTCGGATATGTAACTGTATTAAGAACAATAAGTTCGGGTAGAGCTACTTCAACAATGGAATTTTCTCATTACGAAGAAACTCCTGAGGGAATAGCTAAAGAAATAGTTGAGAAAGCAAAAGGTAAAAGTGAATTTGTTTAATTAGGATAAAGATGAGCCAGAAGATTAGAATTAAATTAAAATCTTACGATCACAATCTTGTAGATAAATCTGCAGAGAAAATTGTGAAGACGGTTAAATCCACTGGTGCTGTAATTAGTGGGCCAATCCCACTACCTACACACAAAAGAGTGTTTACGGTATTACGTTCTCCTTTCGTTAACAAGAAATCGAGAGAACAGTTTCAACTTTCTTCTTATAAAAGATTATTAGACATTTATAGTTCAACACCAAAAACTATAGATGCTTTAATGAAGTTGGAATTACCTAGTGGAGTGGAAGTAGAAATAAAAGTGTAATAAAAGTTAAAAAGGAAAAACATGCCAGGATTAATTGGAAAAAAGATCGGAATGACTTCCATCTTCAGTGCCGAGGGGAAAAATATCCCATGCACTGTTATTGAGGCTGGGCCATGCGTCGTAACTCAGGTTAAAATGCTTGAAAATGACGGTTATAACGCATACCAATTGGCTTTTGATGAAAAAAAGGATAAAAATACCAGCGGTCCTTTAAAAGGACATTTTAAGAAAGCCGGTACAACACCTAAAAGAATTTTACACGAATTTAAAAATTTCGCTAAGGATTATAAGCTTGGTGATGATGTAACTATCGATATCTTTAATGAAGATATGTGGGTTGACGTGGCCGGTTATACTAAAGGTAAGGGATTTCAAGGTGTGGTTAAACGTCATGGTTTTCATGGTGTAGGCGGACAAACTCATGGTCAGCATAACAGACTTCGTGCTCCAGGTTCTTTAGGAGCATCTTCATATCCTTCAAGAGTGTTTAAAGGTATGAGAATGGCTGGTCAGACTGGAAATAAAAAGGTTAAAGTAATAAACCTTAAAGTTATCAAGGTTATTAAAGAGAATAATTTATTAGTTGTAAAAGGATCTGTTCCTGGCGCAAAAGGTTCATATTTAATTATTCAGAAGTTTTAATTATTCAGAAGTAATGGAATTATCTATAGTTAATATAACAGGAAAAGATACCGGTAAAAAGGTTACCCTGAACGATTCAATTTTTAAAATTGAACCAAACGATCATGCTATTTATCTTGATGTTAAGCAATATATGGCTAATAAACGTCAGGGTACACACAAAGCAAAAGAAAGATCGGAAATTGCCGGTAGCACAAGAAAGATTAAGAGACAAAAAGGAACTGGTACGGCTAGAGCAGGTAGTATAAAATCTCCTATTTTGAGAGGTGGAGGAAGAATCTTTGGCCCGAAACCAAGAGATTACTCTTTCAAATTAAATAAAAAAGTAAAACAGCTAGCTCGTAAATCGGCTTTAGCTTATAAAGCTAACGATAACAATATTAAGATTCTGGAAGACTTTAATTTTGAGGCTGCAAAAACAAAAGAGTTTGTTGACCTTAGAAATAATCTTGAAGTAGCAGATAAAAAAGTACTTTTAGTTTTATCTGAACAAAATAAAAATATATATTTGTCATCCAGAAATTTACGAGATGTTAAGGTGATAACTATTTCTGAGTTAGCCACTTATGATATAATGAATGCATCAGTTGTACTCTTTGTTGAGAATTCAATTGAGCCATTACATAAAATGTTTAGAATTTAGTAAAAATTGATACGATGGATATTTTATTGAAGCCAATAGTTACCGAAAAAATGACCATGCAAAGTGAAGACTTAAACAGGTATGGTTTTATAGTGGATACAAGGGCGAATAAGCTTCAGATTAAAAAAGCTGTTGAAGAAATGTATGATGTTTCAGTTGAATCTGTTAACACTATGCGTTATTTAGGCAAAAAGAAATCTCGTAATACTAAGTCAGGTATAATCGAAGGACGAGCAAAGTCTTTTAAAAAGGCAATTGTTACTTTAACAGAAGGTGAAAAGATAGATTTTTATAGCAATATTTAATTGATATGGCAGTACGTAAATTAAAACCTGTTACACCAGGACAAAGACATAAGGTTATCGGTGCATTTGATACAATTACAAAAAGCACACCGGAAAAATCTTTGTTGGCTCCTATGAAGAAATCAGGTGGAAGGAATAATGACGGAAAAATGACCATGAGATATTTAGGTGGTGGTCATAAGAAAAGATACCGAATTATTGATTTCCTTCGCAGCAAAGATGGAATGGAAGCAACTGTTAAGAGTATTGAGTATGATCCAAATAGAACAGCTCGTATTGCATTAGTTGTATATAAAGATGGTGAAAAAAGATATATTATCGCTCCTAACGGATTAAAAGTTGATCAGATTATTATGTCTGGTAAAGATGTAGCTCCGGAAATTGGAAACACATTATTCTTATCAGATATTCCATTAGGAACAATTATACATAATATTGAATTACAACCAGGAAGAGGAGCAATTTTAGCAAGAAGTGCTGGCTCTTATGCTCAGCTAACTTCACGTGATGGAAAATATGCTATTGTTAAATTACCATCAGGTGAATCCAGAATGATATTAGTTACTTGCCGTGCAACAATTGGAACTGTTTCCAATGCGGATCACTTTTTAGAAGTTTCCGGTAAGGCTGGTAGAAGTAGATGGTTAGGCAGAAGACCTAGAGTTCGTGGTGTTGTTATGAATCCGGTTGATCACCCAATGGGTGGTGGCGAAGGTAGATCTTCGGGAGGTCACCCAAGATCAAGAAACGGCATGCCTGCTAAAGGATATAAAACACGAGCTAAGAAAAAGGCTTCTAATAAGTATATTGTAGAAAAACGTAAGAAATAAATATAGAGTACTATGAGTCGATCATTGAAAAAAGGCCCATTTATTGATTTTAAATTAGAGAAGAGAGTTCTTGATATGAATGAATCAGGTAAAAAATCTGTGATTAAAACCTGGTCAAGAAGATCAATGGTATCTCCGGATTTTGTTGGGCATACTATTGCAGTTCACAACGGAAATAAATTTATCCCGGTTTATGTTACCGAAAATATGGTTGGACATAAATTAGGTGAATTTGCTCCTACCAGAACTTATAGAGGACATGGCGGTGCCAGAAAAGGTTAACAACCGACAGTAGTATATGACATTAAAATATTAGACTATAATGGGTGCAAGAAAAAGAATAAGAGCGAACGAGATAAAAGAAAGCAAAAAGAATCAATATTTTGCTGTATTACGTAATTGCCCTACCTCACCTAGGAAAATGAGGTTAGTAGCCGATATGGTTAGAGGTATGAATGTAAATAAAGCTCTTGATTTATTAAAATATAGTTCGAAAGAAGCTTCAAATCGCATGGAAAAATTGCTATTATCAGCTATTTCTAACTGGCAAGGTAAAAACGAAGGTGTTCGAATTGAAGATAGTAAGTTAATAGTGAAAGAAGTTTTTGTTGATAGTGGAAGAATGCTTAAAAGAATTCAACCAGCACCACAAGGAAGGGCACATCGAATTAGAAAAAGATCAAATCACGTGACTTTAGTGCTTGATAATTTAAATAACAACGATACTCAAATAGAACAATAAATGGGACAAAAAGTAAATCCGATAGCAAATCGATTAGGAATCATTAAAGGTTGGGATTCTAATTGGTACGGTGGAAGAAAATACGCTGACAAACTGATTGAGGATAATAAAATAAGAAAATATCTTGAAGCTCGATTAGCAAAAGCTAGTATTTCTAAGATTGTTATTGAAAGAACGTTGAAACTAATAACCGTTACTGTAAATACCGCACGACCAGGAATTATTATTGGTAAAGGTGGTCAGGAAGTAGATAAGTTAAAAGAAGAGTTAAAAAAAATAACCCGAAAAGAAGTTCAAATAAACATATTTGAAATTAAAAGACCAGAACTTGATGCTACTATCGTTGGTAACTCAATTGCTCGCCAAATAGAGGGCAAAGTGTCATACCGTCGCGCGATAAAAATGACAATTGCATCAACAATGAGAATGGGCGCACAGGGTATTAAAGTTCAAATATCAGGACGTTTGGGTGGTGCTGAAATGGCCCGTACAGAAGTATATAAAGAAGGACGTACACCATTACACACTTTTCGTGCCGATATTGATTATACACTAAGCGAAGCTTTAACTAAAGTGGGTTTAGTTGGAATCAAAGTTTGGATTTGTAAAGGTGAAGTATTCGGTAAAAGAGATTTATCTCCGAACTTGGGTGCTTCTAGAAGCCAAAAGCCAGGGAATAAAGGTGGTTTCCATAAGAGAAAAAGAAAATAAGGCGATAATTTTAAAGATTATTAGGAATAATGTTACAGCCAAAGAAAACTAAATACAGAAGAGTCCAAAAGGGCAAGATGAAAGGAAATGCCCAAAGAGGGAATCAGCTTGCTTTTGGTTCTTTCGGAATCAAGGCACTTGCAGAGTGTTGGATGACTGGACGACAAATTGAAGCAGCTCGACAAGCTGTGACAAGATATATGAAACGTGAAGGGCAAATCTGGATCAGAGTTTTTCCGGATAAACCAATCACTAAGAAACCTGCAGAGGTTCGTATGGGTAAAGGTCGTGGAGCACCAGAAGGATTTGTTGCTCCTATTAAACCGGGAAAAATTATTATCGAAGCCGAAGGTGTACCATTTAAAGTTGCTCAGGAAGCATTGCGTCTTGCAGCACAAAAATTGCCTATACCTGTGAAGTTCGTCGTTAGACGTGATTATGTTGAAAAAACAAATTAGTGCGAAATGAAAAGTTCTGAAATAAGAGAGTTGACAACAAAGGAGTTAGTAGAGAGAATCGATACCGAAAAAGCTCATCTAATTCGTCTAAAACTTAATCATGCTGTGTCTCCTTTAGACAATCCTTTGAAGATCACAGAAACACGCAAAAATATTGCAAGATTAAAAACTGAGTTGCGAAAAAGAGAATTAAACGAAAATTCGAACAGTTAATTTTTTAAAATGGAAACATCAAGAAAACTAAGAAAAGAACGTACTGGTGTTGTTGTGAGCAACAAAATGGACAAAACCATTGTAATTGCTGTAGAACGAAAAGTAAAACACGAAAAATACGGTAAATTCATCAAACGTAGAAGTAAATTTACTGCGCATGATGAAGAGAATACTTGCAATATAGGGGATACTGTTAGAATTATGGAAACCAGACCTTTGAGCAAAAATAAATGTTGGAGATTAGTAGAAATAATTGAAAGAGTTAAATAGTCATGATACAACAAGAAAGTAGACTAACAGTAGCTGATAACAGCGGAGCCAAGGAGGTATTATGTATCCGTGTGCTCGGAGGTACTCGTAAAAGATATGCTTCTATTGGTGATCAAATAGTTGTTGCTGTTAAAAGTGCTTTACCATCAGGAGAAGTAAAAAAAGGAACAGTAACTCGTGCTGTTGTGGTTAGAACTAGAAAAGAAGTTCGTAGACCAGATGGTTCTTATGTTCGTTTCGACAACAATGCTGTTGTATTGTTAAATGAGGCAGGTGAAATTCGTGGAACTCGTATTTTTGGTCCAATACCAAGAGAATTACGTGAAAATTATATGAAAATTATCTCATTAGCTCCAGAAGTATTATAATTAAAAACAATTGCTGCATGCGAAGGAAATTACACATTAAAAAAGGCGATACTGTTTACGTAAATGCAGGTGAATATAAAGGACAACAAGGAAAAGTCCTTGAAATGATTTACGACAAAGAGAAAGCTATTGTTGAGGGTGTTAATATGGTTTCAAAACATACTAAGCCTAATGCTAATAATCCACAAGGTGGTATCGTTAAAAAGGAAGCCCCGGTTCATATTTCGAATTTGATGGTGGTTGATCCTTCTACCGGAAATCCAACAAGGATTGGTAGAAAATTAAATGATAAAAATAAATTAGTGCGATATTCAAAAAAATCAGGAGAGGAAATCAAGTAATGGAATATACGCCTGCTTTACAGACCAAATATAGAAAAGATATTATTCCGGAATTAAAAAAGGAATTTAAGTATAAAAGTGTTATGCAAGTTCCTAAACTGGAAAAAATTATCATTAACCAGGGAGTTGGTCAGGCAGTTGCCGATAAAAAACTTATTGAAACTGCTCAGGAAGAAATAACGCTTATTGCTGGACAAAAAGCTGTTAAGACATATTCAAAGAAAGACATATCCAATTTCAAATTAAGAAAAGGTATGCCAATTGGAGTGAAAGTTACGTTACGTAGAAGTAAAATGTATGAATTTTTAGAGAGATTAATTAGTGTTTCTATTCCTCGAATTCGTGACTTCAATGGTGTAAGTTCTAAATTTGATGGACGTGGTAATTATACTATGGGTATTCAGGAACAAATTATTTTCCCTGAAATTGATCTTGATAAGATCAACAAAATCTTAGGATTAGAAATAACTTTTGTTACATCAGCCCGAACTGACGAAGAAGGATTTGCATTATTACGCAAATTTGGTATTCCATTTAAAAATATTAAAAAGAATTAGATAATTATGGCTAAAGAATCAATGAAAGCCCGTGAAGTAAGGCGTCAAAAATTGGTCGATAAGTATGCTGAAAAAAGAGCAAAACTTAAAGCAGAAGGTGATTATGTTGGATTAAGCAGATTGCCAAAGAACTCTAATCCGATTAGACTTCATAACAGATGTTTAATCACTGGAAGACCAAAAGGTTATATGAGACAGTTTGGTATTAGTAGAATTACCTTTAGAGAAATGGCATCAAAAGGTTTAATACCTGGTGTAAAGAAAGCAAGTTGGTAGATTGTAATTTAAATTAAGAAGAGATATGATCACAGATCCGATAGCAGATTATCTTACTCGTTTAAGAAATGCCGTGATGGCAAATCACAGGGTAGTAGAAATACCTGCTTCAAACTTAAAAAAGGATATAACTAAGTTATTATATGATAAAGGTTATATTTTATCGTATAAATTCGAAGATGACGATAAGCAGGGAACTATTAAGATAGCTTTAAAATATCACCCTGAAACAAAAGCACCAGCTATTCGCTCGATAAAGAGAGTGAGTAAGCCTGGATTAAGAAAATATGTAGATACTAACGATATACCAAGAGTACTTAACGGTTTAGGTATTGCTATTTTATCAACATCTAAAGGTGTTATTACCGATAAAGAAGCACGTACTTTAAACGTTGGTGGCGAGGTAATATGTTATGTACATTAAAAAGGAGGAGTTCTAAATGTCACGAATAGGAATATTACCAATTGATTTACCCAGCGGCGTTACAGTGACTGTTAGCGAAACAAACGAGGTTAAAGTTAAAGGACCAAAAGGAGAGATTTCGCAACAAGTAGATCCTGACATCAAAGTGGGAGTAAAAGAAAATAAGGTTATTGTAGAACGACCATCTGATGAAAAAAGATATAAATCATTACATGGTTTATATCGTTCATTAGTTAATAATATGGTTATTGGAGTATCTCAAGGATATACTCTTAAACAAGAATTAGTTGGAGTTGGATATAAAGCTGAAGTTAAAGGTCAGATTTTAGAGCTTAGTTTAGGCTTTTCTCACGATATTCACTTTCAGATACCTGGTGAAGTGAAGGTTGAAGCAGTTCAGGAGAGAAGACAAAATCCTATTATCACTTTAACAAGTGTAGATAAACAATTAATAGGTGAAGTAGCTGCAAAAATTCGTTCTTTGAGACCACCTGAACCTTATAAAGGCAAAGGTATTAAGTTTGTCGGTGAACAATTACGTAGAAAAGCTGGTAAATCTGCTAGTATATAAGGTATTTAAAAAACAAGAGTTATGGCTTTAACAAAGCAAGATAGAAGATTAAGAATAAAAAGGCGAATTCGCAAGCATATTAGTGGTTCTGCATCAAGGCCAAGAATGTGTGTTTTCAGAAGCAACAAACAGATATATGTTCAGTTTATTAATGATCTTGAAGGCAAAACATTGCTTTCGGTATGTTCAAAAAATAAAGAAGTAGCGGAAAAAGGTAATGTTGCAAAAATAGAACAAGCTAAGTTAGTTGGAAATTTAGCAGCTAAAAAAGCTTTGGAAAACGGGATTACCGAAATTGTATTTGATAGAAATGGTAGTTTATATCATGGAAGAGTAAAATCATTAGCAGAGGCTGCCAGAGAGGGTGGACTTAAATTTTAAGATAAACAGATTATGTCAACAAGTATAAGAAAAGTTAAAACCAGCGATTTAGAATTAAAGGACAAACTCGTTAGTATTCAAAGAGTAACGAAAGTTACAAAAGGAGGTCGTAATTTTGGTTTTACTGCCATTGTTGTTGTTGGTAACGAAGATGGTATCGTAGGTTATGGTCTTGGAAAAGCAAAAGAAGTTACAACTGCAATTGCAAAAGGAGTTGAAGCTGCAAAGAAAAATTTAGTAAAAGTACCTATTTATAAAGGTACAATTCCGCACGAACAAGTTTCTAGATTTGGCGGTGCTCATGTTTTTCTTAAGCCGGCATCTCATGGTACCGGAGTAAAAGCAGGTGGAGCGATGCGTGCTGTTCTTGAGAGTGTTGGAGTAACCGATGTTCTTGCAAAATCTAAAGGATCTAGTAACCCTCATAACTTAGTAAAAGCAACTATAAATGCATTATTACAATTACGTGATGCTAGAGCTGTTGCCGAACAAAGAGGTGTTACCCTTGACAAAGTATTTAATGGATAATGACCTTTAATTAAAATCTCATGGCGAAGATAAAAGTTACACAAATAAAGAGCGGAATTGGAAGTACCAAACGCCAAAAAAGAACCTTAGAAGCACTAGGTATTCGTAAAATGCACAATACTATTGAGGTAAAAAACACACCTCAGATTCAAGGAATGATTACTAAGGTAAGACATTTACTTAAGGTTGAAGAAAAATAATAACGAATAATTGAAATTATAGATATGGATTTAAGTAACTTAAAACCAGCTGAAAACTCAACAAAAAGTAACAAAAGAGTTGGTCGAGGACAAGGATCTGGAAGAGGAGGAACTTCTACAAGAGGTCATAAAGGACAGAAATCAAGATCTGGATATTCTAAGAAGATTGGTTTTGAAGGTGGACAAATGCCTTTACAGCGTCGTGTACCTAAGTATGGTTTCACAAATATTTCTCGTAAGGAATATAAAGGAATTAATATAGAGACTTTAGAAAAATTGGCTGAAAAGAAAGGTTTAACTACAATTGATGTTGAAACTTTAGTTGAGGCTGGATTAGCAAGGAAAAATAGCTTAATTAAAATTCTTGGTGATGGAACATTAACTAAGAAATTAGAAGTTAAGGCACATGCTTTTTCAAAATCAGCTATTGCAGCAATTGAATCACTTGAAGGAACTATAGTAAAATTATAATTTAATGAGAGCTCTAATACAGACAATAAGGAATATAATTAAAATTGAAGATCTTAGATATCGTATTATTTATACATTATTTATTTTATTAATTTATAGATTAGGAAGTTTTGTTGTATTGCCAGGTATTGACCCTAGTCAGTTAGCTGCGTTGAAACAACAAACTTCTGATGGTGTGTTAGGACTTCTTAATATGTTTTCAGGGGGAGCATTTGCAAATGCATCCATTTTTGCATTGGGTATTATGCCCTATATTTCTGCTTCAATTGTAATTCAGTTAATGGGAATAGCTGTTCCTTATTTCCAGAGATTACAACGCGAGGGAGAAAGCGGTAGGCGAAAAATTAATCAAATTACCAGGTATTTAACTGTAGCTATTTTAATCATGCAGGCACCAGCTTACTTGAAAAACTTACAAGTACAGTTGCCTGATACAGCGTTTGTATCAACAGGAACATTTTTCTGGTTCTCATCAGTAATTATACTTACATCAGGAACCATGTTTATTATGTGGTTAGGTGAAAAAATTACCGATAAAGGTATTGGTAATGGTATATCATTAATCATTATGATTGGTATTATTGCAAGATTACCTTTTTCTTTATTTGCTGAATTTATTAACAGATTAGAATCACAAGGAGGTGGATTAGTTGCTTTCTTGCTCGAAATGGTTATCTTGTTCTTTGTATTTGTAGCCACAATTCTCTTAGTTCAGGGTACTCGTAAGATTCCTGTTCAATATGCAAAAAGAATTATTGGGAATAAACAATATGGAGGTGTTAGGCAATATATACCATTAAAAGTGAACTCTGCTGGCGTAATGCCGATTATTTTTGCTCAAGCATTAATGTTTATACCTTTAACTGTTGCCGGATTCGCTAATTCTGAAGCGTTAACTGGTTTCGCGGCTGCATTTGCAAATATTACTGGATTCTGGTATAACTTTACTTTTGCAATTATGATTATTCTTTTTACATATTTCTATACTGCCATTACTATAAATCCTTCTCAAATGGCAGAGGATATGAAAAAGAATGGAGGTTTTATTCCTGGTGTTAAACCTGGGCGTAAGACAGTTGAGTTTTTAGATATGATAATGTCGAGAATTACATTACCGGGATCAATATTTTTAGCGCTTATTGCTATTTTACCAGCTTTTGCACAAATTGGGGGTGTTGATAGTCAATTTGCACAATTTTATGGTGGAACATCATTATTAATTCTTGTAGGTGTTGTTTTAGATACTTTACAACAAATTGAAAGTCATCTATTAATGAGACATTACGATGGATTAATGAAATCAGGAAGAATTAAAGGCAGAGCTGGTGGGGCTTCTGCTATATAAAATAATATTTATTATAACGTTCTTTGATGTTAGTTTATAAGTCAAAAGAGGAAATTGAAATTATCAGGCGAAACAATTTGTTAGTTTCAAAAACTCTTGCAGAAGTAGCAAAACATATAAAACCGGGAGTTACAACTCTTGAATTGGATAAGCGAGCTGAAGAATTTATTAGAGACAATGGTGCTGTGCCGGGATTTCTTGGTTACGGTGGGTTCCCTAATACTTTATGTACTTCAGTAAATGATCAGGTGGTTCATGGAATACCTTCTGATTATGTTTTAAAAGACGGAGATATTATTTCGGTTGATTGTGGTACTTATATGGAAGGCTATTATGGTGATACAGCATATACTTTTTCTGTAGGTGAAGTTAGCAAAGAAGTAATGAATTTGCTTCGAACGACCAAAGAATCCTTATTTAAAGGAATAGAAAATGCTGTTGAAGGTAAAAGAGTTGGAGATATAGGTAATGCTGTTCAGGTTCATGCGGAAAACGCTGGATATTCAGTCGTTCGCGAAATGGTCGGACACGGATTAGGAAAAGATATGCATGAGGCTCCGGAAGTACCCAATTATGGGAGAAGAGGCAGAGGCGTTTTGTTAAAAAAAGGATTAGTTTTGTGTATTGAACCTATGATTAACATGGGAGGCAAACACATAAAACAAGATAATGATGGTTGGACTATTAGAACAATCGATGGTAAACCTTCTGCACATTATGAACTAGCAGTTGTTGTTGATAAAGGTAAAGCTGAAATATTATCAACATTTGATTATATAGAAGAAATTAAAAAATAAGATATAATTTATGGCAAAACAGCCTTCAATAGAACAAGACGGAACCATAATCGAAGCATTATCAAATGCTATGTTCAGAGTTGAATTGGAAAATGGTCACGTTATTACGTCACATATCTCAGGTAAAATGAGAATGCATTATATTAAAATTTTACCAGGCGATAAAGTTAAGGTTGAAATGTCTCCTTATGATCTTACAAAAGGTAGAATAACTTATAGATATAAATAAAAAGATAAAGAAATGAAAGTCAGAGCATCTGTAAAAAAACGCAGTAGCGATTGCAAAATTGTTAGACGAAAAGGTCGACTATACGTTATTAACAAAAAAAATCCCAAGTTTAAGCAGCGTCAGGGATAAATTATTATTTTTGTACTTTAATTAAAAAAGATTTATGGCAAGAATTGTTGGAGTAGATTTACCAAAGAATAAAAGAGGTGTTATAGGATTGACCTATATCTACGGAATTGGTCGTAGTACTGCAGAATCAATATTAGATGAAGCGGGAATTGATCATGACATTAAAGTAAAAGACTGGAATGACGAGCATATTGCTAAAGTCAGACAAGTAGTGAACGAAAAGTGCAAGGTAGAAGGTGCATTACGTTCAGAAACTCAAATGAACATTAAGCGATTAATGGATATTGGATGTTACAGAGGTATTCGCCATCGTATTGGTCTTCCTGTTAGAGGACAAAGTACAAAGAATAATGCGAGAACCAGAAAAGGAAAAAGAAAAACGATTGCTAATAAAAAGAAAGCAATTAAATAATAGTTAAGAAATGGCAAAAAAGACTGGATCATCTAGAAAAAGAGTTGTAAAGGTTGAAGCTACAGGGCAAGTGCACATTCATGCTTCTTTTAATAATATTATTATTTCGTTAACGAATAATAATGGTCAGGTAATTTCCTGGTCTTCATCTGGAAAGATGGGTTTTAGAGGATCAAAGAAAAATACTCCTTATGCAGCACAAATGGCTGCTGAAGATTGTGCAAAAGTAGCTTACGATCTAGGATTGAGAAAAGTAAAAGCGTATGTTAAAGGACCAGGTTCCGGCAGAGAATCTGCTATGCGTACCATCCATAATGCAGGGATTGAAGTAACGGAAATTGTTGATGTTACTCCATTACCACATAATGGTTGTCGTCCACCAGCACGCAGAAGAGTATAATAAGTGTTGATAAGTATTTTGAGGTTGAATAAAAAGTTTAATATTAAGATTCATGGCTAGATATATTGGACCAAAGTCGAAAATAGCGAGGAAATTAGGAGAACCGATTTACGGACCTGATAAACATTTCGAAAAGAAAAACTATCCTCCTGGAGAACAAGGTGGTAATAGAAGAAGAAAAAAAGTTTCTGAATATGGTGTTCAGTTAATGGAAAAGCAAAAAGCTAAATACACTTATGGTGTTTTGGAAAAGCAATTCTTTAATTTGTTTGAACAAGCATCAAGAAAGAAAGGTATTACTGGTGAAAACTTATTGCAATTATTAGAATCACGTTTAGATAATGTGGTATTTCGTATGGGTGTTGCTCCTACAAGAGCTGCTGCAAGGCAATTTGTTACACACAAGCACATTACAGTTAATGGACATGTTGTAAATGTTCCATCGTATACTGTTAAGTCTAACGATATTGTTGGTGTAAGAGAAAAATCTAAATCTCTTGAAGCTATTACCAATAGCTTGGCATCAGCTCGTTACAACAAATATTCTTGGTTAGAATGGGATAACGATCAAATGGTAGGTAAATTTTTAAATATTCCTGAAAGATCAGAAATTCCTGAGAATATTAAAGAACAGTTAATCGTAGAATTATATTCAAAATAATAATAATTACTCATTATTTATGGCAATTTTAGCATTTCAAAAGCCCGATAAAGTCATAATGGTCGAAGCAAACGAAACCTATGGCAAGTTTGAATTTCGTCCTTTAGAACCTGGATATGGAATTACTGTCGGCAATTCTTTGAGAAGGATTCTTTTATCATCATTAGAAGGATATGCCATCACTTTAATAAAAATTGAGGGTGTAGAACATGAATTTTCTACATTAGCTGGTATTGTTCAAGATGTAAGTGAAATAATCCTGAACTTAAAGCAGGTACGTTTTAAATGTAATGTAGAAGAAGCAGAAGATGAAAAGTTTACTGTTACTATTACAGGGCAGAATGAATTTAAAGCCGGAGATATAAATAATTTTTCAACCAATTTTAAAGTTTTAAATCCTGATCACGTAATTTGTGAAATGGAATCGGATGTAAAACTTCAAATGGAAATCACTATAAATAAAGGTAGAGGTTATGTCCCGTCTGAAGAAAACAAACCCGTTGACAGCGAATTTGGTGTGATAGCAATTGATTCAATTTTTACTCCTATCAGAAACGTTAAATACTCAATTGAGAATTATCGTGTGGAGCAAAAAACTGACTTTGAAAAACTTGTTTTCGAAATCGAATCAGATGGTTCTATTCATCCAAAGGAAGCATTAAAAGAGGCTGCAAAAATTCTTATTTATCACTTGATGTTATTCTCTGATGAAAAGATTACAATGGATTCAGATGAAAAATATGAAAATGAAGAGTTTGACGAAGAAGTTTTACATATGCGTCAGCTTCTTAAAACCAGATTGGTTGACATGGATCTTTCAGTAAGAGCATTGAACTGCTTAAAAGCTGCTGAAGTAGATTCATTAGGAGATTTGGTTAAATATAATAAGAACGATTTATTAAAGTTTAGAAACTTTGGTAAAAAATCATTAACTGAATTAGAAGATTTACTTAGCCAAATGAATCTTACATTTGGAATGGATATAACTAAGTATAAATTAGACAAAGAGTAAAAGGATGAGACATAGAAAATCATTTAACCACCTAGGGAGAAAGAAAGCACACCGGGAGGCTATGTTGGCAAACATGGCAGCATCGTTGGTTTTACATAAGAAAATTACTACCACAACTGCAAAAGCAAAAGCTCTTAGAATGTATGTTGAGCCATTAATTACAAAAGCAAAAGATGATTCAACTCACTCAAGGAGACTTGTATTCAAACATTTACAAGACAAAGAAGCTGTAACAGAACTTTTTAGAGAAGTAAGTGGTAAAATTGCTGACAGACCAGGTGGTTACACAAGAATATTGAAAACAGGACATCGCTTAGGTGATAATGCTGATATGTGTATTATCGAATTAGTTGATTATAACGAAAATCTTCTTGCTGCTAAATCTGAAACTAAAGCTAAATCTACACGACGTAGAAGAGGAAGTAAGAAAACTACTACTCAGGCAACTGAACAAGTTGAAGCTACTGAAGAAGTAAAGACTGAAGAAGTTGAAACAAAAGACGAAGTAAAACCTGCCCGTCCGGAAGGCGGGGTTGAAGAAACTCCTGCTACTGAAGATGTTAAAGTGGAGAAAGCTCCTGTTGTTGAAGAAAAAGTTAAGGAAGCTGCTAAGGAAGAGCCGAAACCTGCCAGCTTGTCTGCCGACAAGGCAGATTCTGCAGGCGGGAAGGAAAAAACAGAAAAACCTGTTAAAGCGAAGAAACCTGCTCGTCCGGCAGGCGAGGAAGAAATAAAGCCTGCCCGTTCCGCAGGCGGGGTAGAGAAGAAACCTGCCCGTCCGGCAGGCGGGGCTGATAAGACTCCTGCAAAAAAGGAAAAGAATAAAGAAGGCAAGAACGAAGAGAAACCTGCTCGTCCGGCAGGCGAGAAAGAAGAATAGATTTCATTTAGATATTTTAAAAGAGGGCGGATTTTCCGCCCTTTTTTTATGCATTTATTAAACCTTACTATACTTTAAAATATTTAAAATTTACTAACTTTGATAGCTTATTTATTTTTATAAAATTCTAATCTTAAAAATATATCATTATGGGACAAATTGCGGGTATACATGCAAGACAAATTCTTGATTCAAGAGGAAATCCAACTGTCGAAGTAGAAGTTATGACTAATGAAGGTTATGTTGGTAGAGCAGCAGTTCCTTCAGGAGCATCAACAGGAATTCATGAAGCTGTTGAATTAAGAGATGGAGATAAATCACAGTTTTTAGGTAAAGGTGTTACAAAAGCTGTAGAAAATGTAAATACAATAATCAACGATGAATTAAAAGGATATTTCGTCGATGATCAAACAGGAATTGACAATGCTCTTATTCAACTCGACGGAACTGAAAACAAATCAAATTTAGGCGCAAATGCAATGCTTGGAGTTTCTCTTGCTGTTGCAAGAGTTGCTGCAACTGAATACGGATTACCATTATACAGATATATTGGAGGTGTAAGTGCAAATACATTGCCTATCCCAATGATGAACATCTTAAATGGTGGTCAGCATGCCGATAATAAGATTGACATTCAGGAATTTATGATTATGCCTGTGGGTGCTGAGACATTTAGTGAAGCATTAAGAATGGGAGTTGAAGTATTTCATAACTTAAAAGCTGTTCTTAAATCAAAAGGACATTCAACTAATGTTGGTGATGAAGGAGGTTTTGCTCCAAATCTTTCATCAAATGAAGAAGCAATTGAGGTTGTATTAGAAGCAATTGAAAAAGCAGGATATAAACCCGGACAGGATATTTATATTGCTCTGGATGCTGCCGCTTCAGAATTTTATGATAAGGAAAAAAAGGTTTATCATTTCGAATCTACAAATCAGGATTTAACATCTTCAGACCTGGTTAATTATTGGAAAGCATGGGTTGAAAAATATCCTATTCTTTCAATTGAAGATGGTTTAGACGAAGATGACTGGACAGGATGGAGCGAATTAAATAAAGCTATTGGCCATAAAGTTCAAATTGTTGGAGATGATTTATTTGTGACAAATGTTAAGCGATTGTCAAGAGGTATTAAGGAAAATGTTGCAAATTCAATCTTAATTAAAGTAAATCAAATAGGAACTTTAACTGAAACAATTAATGCAGTTAAATTAGCAACTGAAAACGCATATACTTCAGTTATTAGTCATCGTTCAGGAGAAACTGAAGATACAACAATTGCAGATTTAGCTGTTGCTTTAAATACCGGGTTAATTAAAACCGGTTCTGCATCCCGTTCAGATAGAATTGCTAAATACAACCAGTTATTAAGAATTGAAGAAGCATTGGGCGATTCTGCAAAATATTTAGGTAAAGATTTTAAATTTTTATAGCTTATATTATTTATTGAATTTAAGGGCTGGTCCCGATCCCAATAATTATCGGGATCGGGATGTCAGCCTTTTTTATTTTTTCGTATATTTCACGATTACTCACAAATCGTTTTTATGTTTTATAAATCATTACATTATTTTATTCAGAAGCTTGATAATGAAAATGAGCTTATTCGGATAAAAGAGTTTGTAAATCCCGAGTTAGAAATAACAGAAATAGTTGATCGAATATCTAAGTCAACTGGAGGAGGTAAAGCTTTACTATTTGAAAATACAGGAACAAAATTCCCTGTTTTGATAAACGCAATGGGTTCTGAAAAAAGAATGTGTATGTCTTTAGATGTTGATAAACTGGATGATATTAGCGAAGAAATAGAAAATATATTTAATGATTTAACAGGTGCAAAAACAAATATTTTTGATAAATTAAAGCTTTTACCTAAACTTTCAAGTATTTCTTCCTGGATGCCTAAAATTGTTTCTGGAAAAGGAAAGTGTCAGGATATTATTTATAATGATCCTGAGTTAAATATATTACCAATACTAAAATGTTGGCCTGAGGATGGTGGTCCATTTGTAACATTGCCAATGGTTATAACTAAAGATCCAAATACAGGTATTCGAAATGTCGGAATGTATCGAATGCAGGTTATTGAAAGAAACTTAACCGGTATGCACTGGCATAAACACAAAGTAGGAGCACGTCATTTCGAGGAGTATAAAAAGCTTGGGAAGCAAATGCCAATTGCTGTTGCTTTGGGAGGAGATCCTGCTTACACTTATGCCGCAACTGCTCCTGTGCCTGATAATGTTGATGAATTTTTACTGGCAGGATTTTTAAGAAAACAAAAAGTTCAACTTGTTAAATGTATTACACAGGATATTGAAGTTCCGGCTGATGCAGACATTATTATCGAAGGTTATGTTGATCCTGAAGAAGATTTTATTTGGGAAGGCCCGTTTGGTGATCATACAGGTTTTTATTCTTTAGCAGATTGGTATCCTAAGTTTCATGTTACATGCATAACTCATAGAAAAGATGCTGTTTATCCGGCTACAATT
>JAUVLS010000129.1 GCA_030600625.1 Bacteroidales bacterium | reverse complement strand
AATGCATATTTATCGAAGCCCATTAGAGCAACTAAATTAATAGAAACATTATCAACATTTTTAATGAGTGATTAAAGAAAATATATTTATGTGCATATAAACTTATTAATCATGCCTCATCTAACTTTATATAAGGAACAACTAAAATATACATTAAGTATTTTTATCTTTTTTATAATTACCAGCTTTACTTATGCTCAAAATGATGATTATAAATTTGAAAAAATATCTGTAAAAGAAGGGCTTTCACATAGTAATGCTTATACTATTATTCAGGATCGTTCAGGATATATGTGGTTTGGAACACAAGATGGCCTCAACAAATATGATGGATATGAATTTACTATATACAGACATGAACCATCTAATCCAAACTCGCTTTCGTCAGGTAATTTCGGGAAAATACATCAGGACTCTTCAGGAATATTCTGGTTTGGAACTTATGCGGGTGGACTGGATCGATTTGATCCTAAAACAAACACATTTACTAACTTTTCAAATAAACCCGGCGATCCAAATAGTCTTAGCAACAACCTGACACTATTTATATTTGAAGATAGTCATCATGAAATATGGATAGGGACTCCAAATGGAGGATTAAATAAATTTAATGAAAAAGAGCAAAATTTTACACGTTTTCAGCCGAACGCAGATGATCCGTTTAGTTTTAGCAGCTCACGAGCTAAATGTATGTGCGAAACAAATGATGGTACATTATGGATTGGTTCCGGAAATGGCTTAAATAAGTATAATAAAAATAACAACAACTTTACAATATATACTCATGACCCCGATAACGAAAATAGCCTAAGTTCAAATAGTATCCATCATTTATATGCTGATGAAGATGGGTTAATATGGATTGCATACAGAGAAACCGGAATTAGTAAATTCGACCCTAAAACCGAAATATTTAAGCATTACATGCATAAGCCCGATGATCCATCAAGTATTAGTGATAATAATACCGAATTTATTCTTAAAGATTCATACGGATATTTATGGATTGGAACATACCAGGGAGGATTAAATAGATTTGACCCAAATACCGAGAAGTTTATTCATTTGACACATGATCCAAACAATTCAGAGAGTATTAGTCACAACAGGATTGAATCTATTTATGAAGATGCTTCACGAAATTTGTGGATAGCAACCCGTGGTGGCGGAATAAATAAACTGGATTTAAAACCTGAAAAGTTTAAAAATTTCATTCATAACCCTGAAGATATTAATTCACTTCCTCATCCAAGCGTAATGGCTATTGACAAAGATAAAAACGGGAATTTATGGATTGGTACCGATGGTGGAGGAATCTCGAAATATAATCCGGTTACAAATACTTTTACTCATTTTCAGAATAATCCATCAAACACAAACTCTCTAAGTATTAATCGTGTATGGTCTGTTTTAGTCGATCGGGAAGGTATTATTTGGGCAGGAACATACAGAGGTGGATTAAACAGAATTGAATATAAAAACGGTAAATATAACTTTACGAGATATCTCCTCAAACAAGGAGATAGCTCGAGTATTCGTAATAATCAAATTAATACTATTGTTGAAGATCAGGATGGAACAATTTGGATAGCTACTGCCAATGGATTAAGTAAACTAATAAAATCAGGTAATCCTGAGAGTTATACTTTTAAACATTATTTCCAAAACCCAACCGATTCTTTAGTTTTCGTTGATAACTACGTAAGTAATTTATATCTGGATAGTCAAAACAGATTTTGGATTGGATCATATGCCGGAGGCTTATTCCGGTTTTTGCCAGATGAGGAAAAATTTATTAATTACTCTCCATTAAATCTTGAAAGCTCAGAATTTAAACAAAAAATTCATGTATTAATTGTTTTTGAAGATCATAATAAAAATCTTTGGCTTGGTACCGAATCGAATGGTATAATAAAATTTGATCTGGAAAATAATAATTTTACACAACATCCCAAAAACAACGAACTTTTAAGTAATATGATTATTGGAATACTGGAAGACGATATGGGAAACTTATGGATTGGTACATCGAGAGGTTTATCAAAATATACACCGTGGAATAATAAATTAAATAATTACACCCATGTTGAGGGCCTCGAAAGTGGAGGATTTAATCGAAATGCAGTTTTTAAATGTAAAGATGGCAAGATGTATTTTGGTAGCAATTCAGCCTTAACTTACTTTTATCCGCTCGAGGTAAGCAATAACCCTTATTTACCAAAGGTTGTTATAACCGATTTTAAAATTTTAAACGAATCGAATTGGAAGAACAATCTTTTAATTTATGAAAAAATTCGTCATGAAAATAAACCTATTGAACTCACAAAAGAAGATTACTTTTTTACTATTGAATTTGCTGCTTTAGATTATACTATTCCCCAACAAAATCAATATAAATACATGCTTGAGGGTTTAGATGAAGACTGGATAGATGCTTCAGGTAGTAGAACTGCTACATATACTAATCTTGATCCCGGAATATATACATTTAAAGTAATAGGAAGCAATAATGATAAAATCTGGAATAAAAACCCTACCGAACTTAAAATAAGAGTAATCCCTCCTTTTTATAAAACCTGGTTGTTTATAATTTCCATTATAGTAATTTGTATTATTATCATTATTTCATACGTTAAAATTCGCGAACGGAATCTTATAAAAGAAAAGGAAATTCTTGAAAGAAAAATTCAAGAAAGAACTACTGAAATTAATCATCAGAAAGAAGAATTGAAATCACAAGCTGAAAATCTTGAAAAAGTCAATCTAAAATTAGAAAACCAGCAAGAACGACTTGAGAAATTAGTACAAGAACGTACTGCTGATCTAGAGATTGCAAAAGATAAAGCAGAACAGTCGGATCGATTAAAGTCAGCTTTTTTAGCTAATATGTCACATGAGATTCGTACACCTATGAATGCGATCATAGGATTTTCAAGCCTTATAAATGATAATGAAATAGAAAAAGATCAGAGACAAGAACTAACTAAATTAATTAAGAAAAGTAGTAATACCCTTCTTGATCTTATTGAGAATGTCATTGATATTTCCAAAATAGAATCTAAACAACTTGAAGTAAAAGAAAAAAACTGTTCGGTTAACCAGATTTTTAATGACATACTGATAGACTTCAAAGATGTTATTCAATCTAACGATCTGGTATCAATTAAAGTTAGTGAGGAACATTTATATAATCCTCTTGAAATAATATCAGATCCATACAGGCTTCCACAGATACTTAAAAATCTTGTAAACAATGCCATAAAATTTACCGAAAAAGGAATTGTTGAGTTTGGATATAAACTAGATAAAATAAAATCTGAAAATAAGATTCTGTTTTTTGTTAAAGATACTGGAATAGGGATGTCTGTTGAGCAACAAAAAAAAATATTTTCGAGATTTACTAAAATTGAGAATAACAAACAGAAAATATATCGAGGAGCAGGCCTGGGCTTAACTATAACAAAAAGTTTAGTTGAATTAATGGGTGGTGAAATTAGAATTGAATCTGAATTAAATAAAGGGTCAACATTTTATTTTACCATACCGTATAAACCGGCTATTATTACAAGTAAAGCTAAGCCACAAAAACATAAACCAGCTTCAAAATTCAACTGGAACAATAAAACTATTCTTATTGCTGAAGACGAAGAAAGCAATTTTAGATTTCTCGACATGATCATTAGAAAAATGTCTGCCAAAATTTTATGGGCAAAAACAGGTAAACAAGCTATTGATATCTGCCAAAGTAACAATAACATAGATTTAATTTTAATGGATATTAAAATGCCCGAAATGGATGGTTTAGAAGCAATACGAGAAATTCGAAAATTTAAAGATAAAACTCCTATTATAGTTCAGTCGGCTTATTCAATGCCTGAAGACAGAAATCTGAGTTTAGATGCCGGTGCAAACGATTTTATTTCCAAACCTATAGGAACAGAAAAATTGCTTAATATAATAGATAAACATTTAAGTTCTATATAGTACTTGCTCAAAAACTAATTATTTTATTAATCTTTTAAATTTAAAGTTATGAAAGGAACAATCGCAATTTGTTTACAAGATTTAGTAAAAACTAAATTTGGTGAAGACAACTGGGAAACTATATTAGTTAAATCGGGTTTACCCAAGGATTTAGCAATTTACAGCCACCATGACATTGGAGATGATGTTATTATGAAAATAGTGAATAATACTTGTGAAGTATTAGGTATTACATTGCAACAGGCAGCTGATGCTTTTGGAGAATATTGGATGACTGAGTATGCTCCAAAGAAATATTTTGCGTTTTTTACCGATAAAAAAACTGCAAAAGAATTTTTACTTAATATGGATAAGCTCCATATTAAAATGACAGACAAAATAGAAAATGCAAAACCCCCAAAATTTACTTATAAAGAAATAGATAAAAACACAATAATTATGACTTATATTTCATCACGAAATTTAGAACCAATATGGATAGGATTAATTAAAGGTGTTGGAAAATATTTTAACGAAAATTTAAATATTGAAAACATATCGAAAAACAGCGTAAAAATTACGTTTGATTAATTTTCTGATTAGTCAAATTATTACAAAACATTATGCGTAATACAGTTAACATTTTGATTAACAGACGGGCTAACCCGTCTGTTAATCAAAAAAAAGTTGCCTTTTGAACCGGACTCATACATTATACAAAAGAAACTGCATCAGAATAGTTAAAATAATTTTCACATAAAATGAAACATACATTAACTAACGGGTTAACCCGTTAGTTCACACAGGAAATGATTTTTCTTAAAACTATAAACAGATGTTTAACTAAAATATATTCTCGTGAAAAATATCGTAAAATTTGTAATTCCTTTAATCCTGGTAATTGCTATTCCTCTTATACTGTTTATGCAAAAGGAAGAGAACGATTTACAAAAGTTTGATCGAATAACTCAAAAAGTTTTCGATGAATTCCGCCCCACAGGTTTGAGTATGGCAATTATTAAAAACGGGGAGATTATTTATCAAAAAGCTCTTGGATATAAGAATGCACATAATATTGACTTTTTAGGTAATAATGATATTTTTAATATCGCTTCGTGTACTAAAGCTTTTACATCGGCAGGTATTGGAAAATTAGTTCAGGAAGGTTTATTATCATGGGATGATAAGGTTATTGACTATATTCCAAATTTTAAACTTTCAGATGAGTATATTACTAAAAACTTAACTATTACAGATATTTTATCGCA
>JAUVLS010000204.1 GCA_030600625.1 Bacteroidales bacterium | reverse complement strand
GTTTCTTCTTCTGTTCCTCGGGTTGAGATATTTTCTTCTATTTTAAATAATTTGGTTTGTATTTCAGGTGAAATTCCAACTCCGTTATCTTTTACTGTTATTTCTGTAAATTTTTGATTATTATCATCTGTAATAGTGTGTGCATTTACTATAATTTCGCCTCCTTTAGGCGTAAATTTTATTGCATTCGATATTAAATTACGTATAACTGTGTCTATCATATTTTTATCAGCATGTACAAACATGTTATTTGCTGTATTGTTCAATAATTTTATATTCTTATTCCCTGCCGTTTCTTCCATTAATAAGATTATTTCATTGATTAATGATTTGATATTGATTTTCTCCGGTGAAATTTCAATATGCCCTGATTGAGAGTGTGCCCATGTAAGTAAATTTTCTAATAATTCGTGAGTTTTTATTGAGATGTCATTAATATATTTGATATATTTTTCTCGTTTTTCTTTACTATATTTTGTATGATTTTCTAATAAAAGCTTCGAAAAGCCCAACAATGAATTGAAAGGGTCTTTTAAGTCGTGTGCAATTATTGAAAAGAATTTGTCTTTTGTTACGTTTGCTGTTTTTAGTTGTTCTGCTTGTGTTTGTATTTCTTCATTCTTATGAAGCAGTTCGATGTTTTTTTCTTCAATTTCTTTTTTTTGTGTGGCAAGAATGCGGTTTGCTTTACGTTTTTGCAAAAAACTACGAAGCACAACTAAAACAAGTATAAGCATTAAAATAAAACCCGCAATAAACGAATTACGTACAATCTTTTGTCGTTTTACTTTTTCTGCAAGAACAGCATCTTTTTTTTGCTGTTCTAATTCTATTGCATGTTTTTCTTTTTCATATTTGTATTGATATTCCAGACCTGTTATTTTCTTTATGTTTTCCTCATTATATAAACTATCATTCATTGTTTTAAAAATAACATGATACTTATACGCCTCTTTATACAAACCCAAAGCCTCACTACTTTTTGCCAATATTTCGGAACTTTCTTTCAGGAATCCGGCTTTTCCAAATTCTTCTGCCATTATATAGGCTTTTTTACTGTAATTATAAGCTTCTTTTGTTTTTTTCTGTATAAAAAATAATGAGCCTAATTCTTTATAGCTACATGTTTCCGTAGATTTATCACCTATTTCGATACTTATTTTTAATGATTTTTGGTAATATTCCAATGCTTTGGGATAATCACCCTGATATTTATATATAATTCCAATATTATTGTACGACTTTGATATTCCACTTTTATTGCCTAATTCCTCGAATTTTTTTAATGATTTTTGATAATACTCTAATGCTTTAGAATAATTGCCCTGATAATCATAAATATTTCCAATATTATTGAAACATATTGAAATTCCACTTTTATCGCTTAATTCCTCGTCTATTTTTAATGATTTTTGGAAATATTCCAATGCTTTGGGATAATCGCCCCGACATTTATATATAATTCCAATATTATTGAAACATGTTGACATTCCACTTTTATCGCCTAATTCCTCGTATATTTTTAATGATTTTTGGTAATACTCTAATGCTTTAGGATAATCGCCCTGATATTTATAAATAATTCCAATATTATTGTACGACTTTGACATTCCACTTTTATTGCCTGATTCCTTGTATATTTTTAATGATTTTTGGAAATATTCCAATGCTTTGGGATAATCTGATTTTAGATAAAAATAATAAATTCCAATTAGTCTCAGGCTTTCGGCTTTTCCTCTTGCAAAACTTAGTTTATTGGCAAGTTCACCGGCTTCTTCTGCATATTTTAAGGTTTTGTCAATATTTATCGAGTATAATTTATAGGCAGTTTCATTCAATAAATTAATTCTAATTGTATCTTTTTTTGTATGTTGGTGTAACAGGTTTTCGAGGCTGTCAATTTCAGGATTTTGGGCTTTTAGCACTAATAAATTAGAACTGATAATTAGGAATGCAATAATTAGTATTAATCTTTTCATAATAGATTATATTTTTCTAATTTTTGACGAAAAATACTGATTTCTTTTGATAATTCTTTATATATTTTGGTTATGTTTTCATATTATCGTATTGTGAATTGGTACTAACAGATGAATATAAGTAATGTTATATTCACCAGCAACAAAGATATAATTTCAGGGCAAATGAATTATACCTGAAGATGAATCTTTTTTAGCTCCGGTTACTGATGATAAACAATTTACTTGATTCTTAAATCTGATAATTCCCAGGAAAGCAAAAATAAGGGCTTCTTTATATTCAATAATTTCTTTATCAGGGATTACAATTTCAGATTTCGATTTTTGTTTTATTAATTCAATTAAGTAACTATTGTAAGTGCCACCTCCGGTTATCAGGGTTTTATATTTACTCTCGTTAGGTAATGCTTCGGAAATTTGTTGAGCTATATGTTCATATACAGTACTGATCTGATCAATCAAAGGAATTTTAGATGTTTCAAGAATAGGAATAAACATGGAGTCGAGCCATTCTTTACCTAATGATTTAGGATGGTTTTTATTATAATATTCAAGTGTATTCAGCTTTTGTAAAAGTTCATTATTAACCTTTCCTGATCGACCTAATTTACCATCTTTATCGAATGTATGGTTTAATTTCTGTGCTAAAAAATTGAGAATAATGTTAGCCGGACAAATATCGAATGCGAGTCGGATATTGTTTTTACTAAAAGAAATATTTGCAAAACCACCAATGTTTAGGCAATAGTTATATTCCGGAAAAAGCAATTCGTCGCCAACCGGAACCAGAGGGGCTCCTTGTCCGCCTAAAGCAACATCTAATGATCTGAAATCAGAAATAGTTGTAATACCTGTTACAGTGGCAATTTCTGCTCCATCACCAATTTGTAATGTAAGCTTTTTCGCTGGTTGATGAAAAACCGTATGTCCGTGCGAAGCAATATAATCAACCGTTTCATTAGTATTATCCATGAATTGATTAATGGATTGTCCAATAAATCGTCCGTATTCTTTATGAAGTAAGAGTAGGTCTATACCTGATAATGTCTGTGCTTTAGAAAGATTTTCTTTCCAGAATGCACTATATTTAATTGTTTCCGACTTAAGAATCTCAAATTCCCAGTTGTTGTTAAAAACAAACTTACATAAAACAATGTCAAGTCCATCTAATGATGTACCCGACATAACTCCAATAACCTGATACGATTGCATATTACTTGTTGTAGTGATCTTGAATGGCATTATGAATTGCACGATCAAGCATTAAATAAAGATTGTCTGTTTGTTGATCTTCTGCAGGTAAAATAGTCATCTCAGTATTATCAAATCCTTTAAGTAAATACTCATTTATTGCCAGTGGATATTTAGGAGTTGTTACGCCAACCCATTTTGCAACGGGTATAATACCTTCATTATTATATACCGTAATTTCAATACTTAATTGTGGATAAGTAACAGAGTAATCAATGTCTTCAAATATTTCGGGGCTTTCTTCTTTTTTCTTTTTGGTTAGCGATTCGAGATGAGCCTCAACTTTAAAATAAAATCGTGAATTGCCCTTTCTTAATGCATCCCGAATGTTTGTCTTTGGGTAACCATAATCATCATATTTAACATTGCGCATAAAAGTATTAATCGGAAGAATCTCTATTTCAAGTTCTTGTCCAAGTTTTTCTTTTAGGTTATAGTAAATAATATGTACTAAAATTGCATTTAACTTTTCATTGCCAGGGTCATTGTATGTTTTAATATTATCAATAAATGATTCAAGTTCATTAACTTCCTCGGCAAAATCTTTTGATACTGATAAATTGTAATTAAAAAGGGCAAACTGTTTATTCTTTATATTTTGTGCATAAACATTGATACTTATTAAGAAG
>JAUVLS010000198.1 GCA_030600625.1 Bacteroidales bacterium | reverse complement strand
TATCTTCAGATCATCCTGTTTTTTACTTTTTGCACCAAACATCCAGTAAGACCAACCATACACACTCACTATGAGGTAATATACCTGTAAACCCATATCAGCATAAAACTTGGTAACAAAAAAAACATATATATATAATGCAGAAGTAATAAAACCAACAGGCCAACACCAAATATTTTGCTTTATGGAAAGAAGAATATATAATAACCCGAAAATCAGGCCTAGTAACTCAATATAATTATTACTTATCCAAAGTAAAACCTGTTGCAACATTTTAAAGATTTTTAAAACGCAGCAAAGATATTTTAATAATTATAAAAATCCGGATTTTATTGGGTATTTAAGACTTGTTTTTCGTAGTGATCCCAGTTTTTCATTATTTCAATTGCCTTATTAAATCCTTTATCACGAACATTTACAATTTGGAAATACTCACTCATATCCCACAGATCACGTGCTATTAAAGCTTTAACAATTAATCTAAAATCATCTTTGGATTTTTCAAATTCTTCATCAGTAGTTTCAATATCATTTTCTTTTCCGTATGCAAAGAGATCGTTTAATATCTTATCGGTAACTTTAAAACTATCATTGTAGGTATTAAAATCGGGATATCCGGATTTTAGCTTTTTCCTGTTTTTATCAATATACTCCAGTACAAAAGAATTAAGCACGCCTTGTCGTATCATTTTACTATAAAATCCCGTAACAGATGTTGTATCTAAAGGAATAAATATATCGGGCATAATACCACCACCTCCATAAACAACCCGGTTGTTCTTTAGTGTTTGATATTTTAATGAATCGGGCAGGTTTATGCTATCCTTATTTAAAAACTCGCCATGTTCATAACGATTAAATAATTCTTTCTCATATTCTTCTTTTCCATCTTCGTAAGGCTTTTGAATCAATCTCCCTGTTGGAGTATAATACCTGGCTACAGTTAACCTTAGCATTGAACCATCTGGTAAAAACATTGGCTTTTGTACTAAACCCTTACCAAACGATCTTCGGCCAACAATTATACCTCTGTCCCAATCCTGAATTGCACCGGAAACAATTTCGCTTGCAGATGCTGAACCTTCATCTATTAATACAATAACTTTACCATCTTTACATTGTCCTTTTCCTGTAGCTTTACTTTCTGTTCTGGGCACCTGTAATCCTTTCGTATAAACAATTAATTGACCTCTCTCCAAAAATTGATCGCTAAGATCAATCGCTTTATCTAAATATCCACCTCCATTGTTTCGTAAATCCAGTATAATTGATTTTGCTCCTTGCTCTTTTAACAAATTTAATTTTTCCATAAATTCATTAAGGGTTGTCATCGCAAAGCGATTTATTTTTATGTAAGCAATATCATTATCAATTAAATATGCTGCATCAACACTATAAATTGGTATTTTATCTCTAATTATTGTGAAATATAAAATCTCGTTTACGCCTTTTCTTTTAATTCCAACATTTACTTTAGTTCCTTTTTCGCCTAATAATCTGTCACGAACTCCTTTGGTTGAAATCTTAATGATAGCAACATTCTCGTCATCAATTTCAACAATCCTGTCTCCCGCCCTTAAACCTACTTTTTCGGATGGACCTCCTGATATTGGAGATATTACATAAAGAGTATCATTTAAAATATTAAATTGAATTCCTATACCTTCGAAATTTCCTTCGAGAGGTTCATTCATTTCTTTTACTTCATCGGCAGGAATATAAACCGAATGAGGATCTAATTCTTTTAAAATATCAATAATAGCATCCTCAACAATTTGTTTTGAATCAACTGAATCGACATAATAAGTCGATATATAACCCAGGGCTCTGCTAAATTTGAATATATCTTCGGTAAGGTATTGTGAAAATAGTTTAGCAGGTAATAAAGACAGTAATAATATAAATATATATCTGGAAAATTTTAGCCTAATCATAATATGCTGATTTGATTTGCAATTATATAACAAATTTTAATCCGAGATTATTTTCTTGGGATTAAATTAAACGGGATTTTTATAACATCTGACAGGTCTTCACCATCTTCAAATATCTGATCATCAATATCATCATAATACCAATCAATCTTTATGTTTACTCCTTTATTAAATAATTGCTTAAAATGATCCAATAACTGTAAAATATATTTTGATGATGCTGAATTCATGTAATCTAAATCAAACTTTAAACTAAAGTTAAAATTTGATAAATCTCTTTCATCCTCAAAGATTTTTTTTATGTAATTCTCTACTCTATATATTATAGATTCATAAAAAGCTATGACATCTTCGGGGCGCGAGATACCTATTAGCTCAAATTTTTGATTTTTAACATCAAGTACTATTTTAGGAGTAATTTCTGTTGATTCAATATAAAGATTTTCCATAACTTGTAAGAGGGCTTTGATTTGGAATTAAGCAATATTTCAAGTGTGTAATATAGTAATTTATTGTCAGTTTTCTGAAAGGAATAATCAATTTTATTCCCATTCTATAGTTGCAGGAGGCTTAGAGCTAATATCATAAACCACCCTGTTTATTCCTTTAACTTTATTTATGATTTTATTTGACATATCTGCAAGAAATTCGTAAGGTAAATGCGACCAATCAGCTGTCATACCATCGGTTGAAGAAACTGCACGTAATACAACTGCATTTTCATAAGTTCGCTCATCGCCCATTACACCAACTGATTGAACAGGTAATAATATTACTCCTGCCTGCCAAACTTTATCATACAAATCATATTCTTTAAGCCCTTCGATATAAATATCATCAACATCCTGTAAAATTCTAACTTTTTCGTGTGTTATATCACCAAGAATTCTGATTGCAAGTCCAGGGCCCGGGAACGGATGTCGTTTCAGTAATTCACTTTTTATTCCGATAGATGCTCCTACTCTGCGAACCTCATCTTTAAACAGAAGTTTTAAAGGCTCAACAATTTGCAGGTTCATTTCCTCTGGTAATCCACCCACATTATGATGCGATTTTATAGTAGCTGAAGGCCCATTAACCGATACAGATTCAATTACATCAGGATAAATTGTTCCCTGTGCAAGCCATTTAACATCTTTAATTTTATGTGCTTCCTGATCAAATACTTCAATAAATACTCTGCCAATTGCTTTTCTTTTCCCTTCAGGATCAGAAATACCTTTTAACTGACTAAGAAACTGTTCTTTTGCATCTACACCAATTACATTAAGTCCCATATCTTTATATGACTCAAGGACTTTTTCAAATTCATTTTTCCGTAACAAACCGTTATCTACAAAAATACAGGTAAGGTTTTTACCAATGGCTTTATGTAATAATACACCTGCGACAGAAGAATCTACTCCACCGGATAATCCAAGAACAACTTTATCATTACCTAATTTTTCCTTTAATTCTTTTATTGTATCATCGGCAAAAACAGATGGAGTCCAATCTTGCTTACATCCACAAATATTAACAAGAAAGTTTTCAAGTAATTGTTTTCCCTGAGTTGTATGATAAACTTCCGGATGAAATTGAATACCATAAGTTTCTTCATCCGATATTTTAAATCCACCAAACTTTACATCGCTTGTACTTGTTATTACCTTATAATTTTCAGGAACTTCAGTAATAGTATCACCATGCGACATCCAAACCTGCGTATCTAAGTCAAGGCCTTTCATCAGCTGATCATCTTTATCAATATAATTTAATCGTGCACGACCATACTCCCTGTGTTTTGATGGTAAAACTTTACCACCATAATTATGTGCTAAAAATTGTGCACCATAACACACTCCTAATAAAGGAAATGATTTTTTAATTTTCGATAAATCCGGAAAGGGTGCATTTTCATCTCTAACAGAAAACGGACTCCCTGAAAGAATAACACCTTTAAAAGCAGAATCAAGTTCGGGTATTTTATTAAAGGGATGAATTTCACAATATACATTTAACTC
>JAUVLS010000100.1 GCA_030600625.1 Bacteroidales bacterium | reverse complement strand
CAAACTTGTTGGGAAAGTACCTGAATACTTTAAATTCCAGATAATCCTATTAATTCCTTTTGAAGGCTTTTTGTTTATTTTTTTTATTACAAAACCGTCTTCATCCTTTATTGTAAAAATTAAGTATGGAGCAATTTCTTTACTTTCATCTTCTAATTCTTTCCATGTAGGTTGAGGAATCCGCTTACCTTCTTTAAATAATTCTTTTTCTTGTTCCTGTCGTTTTGCCTTTTCTGTTTTTGGAACCTCTTTTAAATAATAAGTAAAAGTTGCTCCAAATTCAGGATTTGGTGAAGTAAAATAAGTAGATCCTTGTCCATATTTCTTTCCTGTTTGTACATATAATAATGCATCTTTAATTGCAAACAGATAAGCTTCTTTTTCAATCAATGCAGGTTTAACTTCACGTAAAGGTGCGTAATCATCTAAAATATAAAAACCTCTACCAAAAGTTGCTATGGCAAGATCATTTTCTCTTTTTTGTATTACCATATCTCTAACTGCAATAGTAGGTAACCCTGCTTTTAACTGAACCCACTTTTGGCCACCATTATATGTGAAAAATACTCCAAATTCAGTTCCTGCAAACAATAAATCCTTATCAACATGATCTTGCTCAATTGCATGAACAGTTCCATTCTCAGGAAATCCTGTTGTAATCGCTTTCCATGTATTTCCTTTATCAGTACTCATTAAAAGATAAGGTTTAAAATCATCTCTTTTTCTATTATCAAAAGATACATATACAATATTTTCATCATATCTTGATGCATAAATATCACTTACATAAGTATTAGCAGGAATTCCCGGAAAAGTTGTAATTTTTCTCCAATTCTGACCTCCATCCTCTGTAACAGATATAACTCCATCGTCAGTACCTGTATAAATTAAGCCTTCTTTAACAGGAGATTCTACAAGAGAAACAACCATACCATAAAGAGATGTTGAAACATCTTTAACAACAGCATCAGCACTCCAGTATTTTCCCATTACTGGCCAGGTATTTCTGTCAATACCAGCAGTTAAATCATCACTAATAACTTCCCATGTATTTCCTCTGTCATCACTTTTAAATAAAACATTTGCGGCTATATATAAACGTGTATTGTTATGAGGGCTAATAATTAACGGTGTATTCCAGTTCCACTTGTAAGTTAATTCACCTTTTGCAGGCTGTGGTTTAATGTATAAATCTTCACCACTTTTTTTATCATATCTGTACACGTTTCCGTACTGATATTCATTATAAATTATATTTGGATCTTCCGGATCTATTTGCGACCAGAATCCATCTCCTCCTATGGTAACAGTCCAATCATCACTTGCAATACCTCCTCTGCTTGTTGTCCTTGAAGGTCCAACACAACTATTATTATCTTGTGTACCACCTGTAACATTATAAAAAGGATAATCGTTATCAACTCCCACACGATAAAACTGGGTAACAGGAAGATTAGAAACAAAACGATAATTTTTGCCATCATCATAAGTAATATATACTCCACCATCTCCACCAATCATCCAGTGATCGGTATTTTTTGGATCTATCCATAATGCATGATCATCAACATGACGCTCATTTAAACTTAAGCGTTTCCAAGTCTTTCCGCCATCATAAGTTACTTGTGAAAAAGTTTCAACTGAAAAAACTTTATCAACATTAACAGGATCACAATAAAGTTCATTATAATACTGACCACTTGATGCATGATCGCTCATTTTCTCCCATGATTCTCCTCTATTTACAGAACGATAAAAACCACCTTTATTATCGGCAGCTTCAATTATTAAATATAAATAATCCGGGTTAACAGGTGAAATTGAAATTCCCATTCCGCCCTTATGAACATCGGGTAATCCCGATTCAATTTTTTTCCATGTTTTTCCACCATCTGTAGACTTTTGAACACCAGATTCCTGTCCACCGCCAATTTTTGTATGAACATGACGACGACGTTGTTCAGTTGTAACATATATTACATCCGAATTTCTTGGATCTACAAGAACATTATTAACACCGGTATTCTCACTAACATTTAAGACTTTATTCCATGTTTTTCCACCATCTGTTGTCTTATACAATCCTCTTTCTCCTCCTGCGCCCCAAGCTGAACCTTCAGCCGCAACATATAAGATATCAGAATTCGTTGGGTCAATGGCAATCATACCAATATGTCTTGATTCCTTCAATCCCATATTTTCCCATGACTCTCCTCCATCAACAGTTTTATATATTCCATCACCATACCCCAATGCACGTTGATGATTATTTTCACCGGTTCCTGCCCACACTACATTAGAGTTATTAGGGTCCATTGCTAAAGCACCAATAGAATATGTGCCATAACTATCAAAAACAGGTTTAAGGGTAATTCCATTATTAACTGTTTTCCATATATTTCCAGAAGCTACGGCTACGTAAAATTCAAATGGATTTTCTGGATTTACAGCAAAATCGGCTATTCGACCTGATGCGTATGCCGGTCCTAAACTTCTAAATTTTAATCCACTTAAAATTCCTGAATTAATTGGATCTTCTTCTTTTGCAGGCTCTTCTTTTTTTGCAAAAAGATTAGTTGAAGAAAAAAGAAAAACAACTAAAAAAAATTGCGCAAATAAAGTTTGCACGTTAAATCGACTGTTCTGTAAAGTTCTCATTATTATAAAATTTAATTAATTTTAGAGTAGGTTAACAAATTTATATATTAAAAACGTTTAATACCCCAATGTGTTCAAAACATTAAAATTTAGACTTTATTTATTTTGAATAGTTTAATACTTGGATGTAATATTAAAAAAGCCTTTCAACAAACAGTTAAAAGGCTTTTCAATAAATCTATGTTAATTTTATTTAGGTAATTTCACTTTATAATCAACTTTAAATTTACCTTTTGTAATTGCCTGTAATTTACCTTTTAATAATCGTCTTTTAATCGGTGCAACTTTATCGGTAAACAATATTCCTTCAGTATGATCGTGTTCATGCTGGATTACTCTTGCAGCTATTCCGTCAAACCATTCATCATAAAAATTAAAATTTTCATCGTAATATTCCATTCTTACTCTAGAAGGACGAACTACATCTTCTCTTATATGCGGAATACTCAAACACCCCTCATTAAATGGCAAATCATTACCTTCTCTTTCTGTAATTTTGGCATTAATAAAAACTTTTTTAAAATCTTTTAACTTAGGCTCGTCCTCTTCAAGTGGTGCACAATCGATAACAAATAAACGAATAGATTTACCAACCTGCGGTGCTGCTAGTCCAAGGCCATCAGACTGATACATTGTCTCCCACATATCGCTTATAAACTTTCCCAATTCCGGATAGTCTTTATCAATTTCCTGTGCCACCTTTCTTAATACCAGCGAACCATATATTACTATAGGATAAATCATTTTAATATTTTGTTTTTTGTTCTAAATACGATTGTAATATTATTGTTGCACTAATGGTGTCCACCAATGCCTTATTCTGTCTGGCTTTCTTTTTTAATCCTGCATCTATCATTGTCTGATGCGCAATTTTTGATGTAAATCGTTCATCAACCAATTTTACCATCATATCAGGATAAGTTTTTGTCAGTTTTTTCAAAAATGGATTAATGAATCTAACAGCTTCTGATGCCTGATTGTTCATTTGTTTTGGATATCCCACTACAATACACTCAACATCTTCTTTTTCAAGATACTCAGCTATAAAATTCCAAATATCTTTAGAATGAATTGTAGTTAATGCATTAGCTATTATCTGCAAAGGATCTGTTACTGCTAAACCAATCCTTTTTCTTCCATAATCAATAGCTAGGATTCTTCCCATTTTTCAATATTGTTTCAAAGTTTACAAATTTAAAAAAATTATTTAGATTTAGAATAAATAAGATTAAGGAAAATGTCATTCCGTAAATTTTATTTCTACAGTAGAATCAAAATTATTCTGAAAATTTCATAAAAGTTTTCATCCTCTTAACATTTTAGATAATTTACAGTTAAAATAATTAATTTTCCTGTAGATTAATATATGTAAAATATTATTAGTCAATAATTCTTAATAACTTTATTATTTAATTATAATTTATAATATTCTATTTTAATTAACGCATTTCAAAACACTATATCAGTTTTATTGTAACTTAAGTTTTATAACATAATTCAAGGATTTGTTTTTATTTAATTTTGAATGGTAAAATAGTTTTAATTATGAGTAAGGAAATCAAATTTAGTTTAGTATATCGCGATATGTGGCAATCTTCTGGAAAATACGTTCCCAGAGTTGATCAACTAAAACAAATTGCTCCGGTAATTATTGACATGGGTTGTTTTTCGAGAATAGAAACAAACGGTGGAGCTTTTGAGCAGGTTAACTTATTATATGGCGAAAATCCGAATAAAGCAATAAGAGAATGGACCAAACCATTTAATGAAGCTGGTATTGAAACTCACATGCTCGAAAGAGCACTGAATGGAATAAGGATGTTCCCCGTACCTGCCGATGTGCGCAGATTAATGTTTAAAGTAAAAAAAGCACAAGGAGTTGATATTGCCCGTTCGTTTTGTGGTTTAAATGATCACCGAAACATGGAACTTTCAATAAAATATGCAAAGGATGCAGGAATGATTTCACAAGCTACTTTAAGTATTACACATTCCGATATACATACCGTTGAATACTTTATGGGTGTTGTGGATAAAGTAGTTGAGTACGGTACTGATGAAATTTGCTTGAAAGATATGGCCGGTGTTGGCCGTCCTGTTACGCTTGGGAAACTGGTAAGTAAGATTAAGAAAAAATACCCACATATATTAGTACAATATCATGGTCACTCCGGACCGGGATTTTCTGTTGCATCCATGTTAGAGGTTGCAAAAGCAGGAGTTGATTACGTTGATGTTGCAATGGAGCCTCTTTCATGGGGTATGGTGCATCCTGATGTAATTACAATACAAGCCATGCTTAAAGATGCCGGGTTTATAGTTCCTGAAATAAATATGAAAGCTTATATGAAAGCAAGAGCTTTAAACCAGGAATTTATGGATGATTTTTTAGGATATTTTATAAATCCTAAAAACAGGTATATGTCATCTTTACTTGTACAAGCTGGACTACCCGGAGGAATGATGGGTAGCATGATGGCAGATTTAAAAGGAGTGCATCAGGGATTAAACCAAACACTTGAAACACAGGGAAAGGAAAAACTGACTGAAGATGATCTTTTGGTAAAATTATTTGATGAAGTAATAGATATATGGCCCAAACTGGGAAACCCTCCTCTTGTAACACCATTTAGTCAGTATGTAAAAAATATTGCCTTACTTAATGTAATGCAAGAAATTCAAGGTAAAGATAAGTTTGCAATAATCGACAATAATGCATGGGATATGATTATTGGTAAAGCTGGTAAGTTACCTGGGAAACTGGATCCAAAAATTATTGAAATCGCAAATAATCTTGGGAAAGAATTCTATACAGGCGTACCACAAGACAACTATCCTGATGAACTTGATACATATAGAAAAGAAATGGAAGAAAATGGTTGGGAATTAGGAGAAGATAATGAAGAATTATTTGAATTTGCAATGCACGAAAGACAGTATCGTGATTATAAATCTGGTTTGGCAAAAAAGAGATTTAATGATGAAATTCAAAAATTAAGAGAAGAAGCTAAAAAACCTACAGCTGAAGCTGAACATATTAAAGCTGACCCGAATAAAAAAGATATTTCTTCACCTTACATGGGAAGAATTTTTTACAATCTTAATTACTTTATTGAAGAACAGGCTGTTGAACTGGGAAACCAAGTAAAAAAAGGGCAACGAATATGCTATATTGAAACCAATTACACATACGATGAAATAGTTTCAGAATACGATGGTGAAGTTGAT
>JAUVLS010000181.1 GCA_030600625.1 Bacteroidales bacterium | reverse complement strand
ATTTTGCAAAATAAGAGAGGAAATACGGTTTCTAATTTATCATCTTCCAGAGCTTTAAGGGATGTTACATTGAATTATGGTGGTGAATATTTTGCATCTGCAGTGGGCGAAGTAAATGTTGTGGAAAGTATGAAAGCGAATAATGCTGTAATTGGGGGTGAAGGTAACGGCGGGGTAATTTATCCTGATTTGCATTACGGCCGTGATTCTTTAGTTGGTATAGCCTTATTCTTAACATATTTGGCAAAAACAGGCAAGTCTTGTTCTGACCTAAGGTCTAAATATCCTGAATATGTTATTGCAAAAAAGAAAATGCAGCTAACTCCTGAAATTAATGTTGATAAGATTTTAGTTTCAGTAAAAGATAAATTCAAAGATCAAAAAATAATTGACATTGATGGAGTGAAAATTGAATTCGAACATGGATGGGTACATCTTAGAAAATCTAATACTGAACCTATTATACGAATTTATGCTGAGAGTAAAGATTTGAATAGTGCAAACCAATTAGCCGATCAAATCATAAATGAAATAAAAAAAATAATGAAATTTGAAATTTGAAATTCGGATTGGGTTTGTGAGATCAACTACCGGAAGGAATTAAATTCTAAAGAATGCCAAATTTCTAATTTCTACATATCAAGCTTTATAAATATAAGTATAAAAAATAGCAACTAATCAGTATGGTTAATGTGCATAAAATTAATTATTTAAAAATGTTTCACGCAAAGAAAACGCAAAGAAAAAATACGCAAAGATTCCGCAAAGAGTTAATAATGTGTTCTTTGCGATTTTTGCGTTACACTTTGGGTTCTTTGCGTGAAAAATCTGTATATTCCTGACATATTGCATATTCATATCATACACTGATTAGTTACAAAAAATAAAATCGAAATTAAAAAGTAATGACAATGAATGACGTGAGCGAAGCAAACAAATGGCTATCAATGACTAACAGCAAATAAACAAATAGCCAAATAAACGAATAACCAAATAAACAAATAGCCAAATAAACATTTTTTAAACATATGAAGAGGAAACATTATATAGCAATAGCTTCAGTTCTGGTAGTTATAATTGTCATTGTTATTTTCAGATCAGGAAAAGGCGATTCTCAAGAACAATTAACAGTAAAAGCAGAACGTGGAACTTTTGAAATTTTAGTTACTACTACGGGTGAGTTGCAGGCAAAAAACTCGATTGATATAATGGGGCCTTCCGAATTAAGAAGTAGCAGGAACATGCGTATCAATGAAATAAAAATTCAGGACTTAGTTCCGGAAGGCACAGTGGTTGATTCAGGCGATTATGTTGGAGAGCTCGACAGGTCGGAAGCTTCAACAAGTTTAAAAGATCTATATGAGGAAATGGAAAAAGCTGAATCGGAATGTTTAAAAGCTCAATTAGATACAACCATGCAATTGCGTGACTTAAGGGATCAATTACTAAACCTTAAATTTGAAATGGAAGAGAAGCAAATTGTGCTTGATCAAAGTCAATTTGAGCCACCTGCAACAATACGCCAGGCAAAAATCGATCTTGAAAAATCGCAAAGGGCTTTTGAACAGGCAAATAAAAATTATGTATTAAAAAAACAACAAGCTAAAGCAAGTATGCGTGAAACCGTTATAAATCTTGAAAGAACCCGAAGAAGAGGACTAGAATTAGAAAATGTTATTAGTAAATTTACTATTTATGCTCCGGCTGCAGGCATGGTTATTTATAAAAAAGAGTGGGGCGGGCAAAAACGAAAAGTAGGTTCGTCGATTAATCCATGGGATATGACCATTGCTACATTACCAGATCTTACGTGCATGACTTCAAAAACTTATGTTAACGAAATTGATATAAGTAAAGTAAAAGAAGGGCAGTTTGTTCGAATAGGTATTGATGCATTTCCTGATAAAAAATATACAGGCCAGGTGGTTCAGGTTGCTAATATTGGAGAACAACTACCTAATACTGATGCAAAAGTATTTGAAGTAAATATTGATGTTGATCAATCCGACAGTGTTTTAAGGCCTTCGATGACTACCAGCAACCAGATTATTACGAAAATATTTAATGATGTTGTTTTTCTTCCTCTCGAAGCTATACATACAAACGATAGTTTAAGTTTTGTTTATAAAAAAAATCATAAAAAGCAAATAATAATATCCGGAGAATCAAACGAAAACTATATTATTATTGAGAAAGGTGTTGAAGAAGGTGAAGAGGTTTATCTTTCTGTACCTGAAAATCTTGAAAAATTTAAATTGTCAGGTAAAGAGCTAATCGCTGTTTTAAAAGAACGGGAAAGACTGAAAAAAGAACCTGCCCGTCCGGTTTACCTGCCGAAAGGCATGGCAGGCGGGGAAGAAATAAAGAGACAGGAAGAAGCTAAAAGGCCTGAGCGAAAATTTAAAAACCAAAATGGACAAAGACGCCGGCCTCCATCGGGTTCAAAATCGAATTAATTATGTTTAGCAGATACTTCCATGATATTGAAATTGCTATAGAATCGCTTTTAGATAATAAGTTAAAATCGAGCCTTACTGCATTGGGTATTATATTTGGTACTGCTGCTGTAATTAGTATGCTTGCAATAGGTAATGGCGCCCAACAAGAAATATTGGAACAGATAAAAATGGTAGGCGTAAATAATATTGTAATTACCCCTGTTGTTGATTTAACAGGGAATGGAGAAAATGGAGAATCATCCGGTGAAGAAAGCGAAAATGGTAATGGAGAAACCAAAAAAGAAAAATATTCTCCAGGGTTAACATTAAAAGATGTTGAGGCTATTAAAAAGATAATTCCATCTGTAAAAAGAATTACTCCTGAAGTTGTAGCTAATTCTTTTGTTGTGCAGAATGGAAGGAGGGTTCCGGCAAAGATTGTTGGTGTAAACAACGATTATTTCGAATTATACAATGTTAAACTTGAAAAAGGAATTGTTTTTAATGAGTTTCAGGCAGAAAAAGGGATTCCTGTTTGTGTAATCGGGGCTAATATAAGATCAAAAATTTTTAGCAATATCGATCCTGTAAATCAATATTTAAAATTTGGACATATCTGGTTAAAAGTTATAGGGGTTTTGGAAAAAACAAATGTTAACCTTTCTGCTGCTGATAATGCCGGTGTTAATCTCGTAAATGATAATGTTTATATTCCTGTCCAAACCATGTTATTGCGCTATAAAAACCGAGCATTAATTAACTCTAAAAGTTTAAGTGGGAGTAGTTTTTTCGGTGGAGGATTTTTCTTTTCTTTTTCCGGAGGTCAGGAAACATCTTCTTCAAATTATCATCAGTTAGATAAAATTATTGTACAGGTCAAAGAAACAGAACAGCTAACTACTACTACTGAGATTCTGAGCCGGATGTTGTTGCGCCGTCATAAGAATGTTAAGGATTATGAGATCACTGTGCCTGAACTATTATTAAAACAACAACAGCGAACTAAAGATATTTTTAATATTGTGTTAGGAGCAATTGCCAGCATTTCGTTAATTGTTGGAGGCATTGGAATAATGAACATTATGTTTGCTACAGTAATGGAACGGATTAAAGAAATTGGGATTCGTTTAGCTATGGGCGCTAAAAAGGCCGATATTATTGCCCAGTTTCTTTCCGAAGCAATTTTGATTAGTGTTTCCGGAGGTATAATAGGAGTTATTTTAGGAGTCGTTTTCTCGAAATTAATAATGAAGTTTGCCGGAATACTTACAATCATTTCACCGGGATCGATAATTATTGCTTTTGGAGTTAGTGCGGCAATTGGAGTATTTTTTGGCTTGTCACCGGCAAAACGTGCTGCCGAAAAAGACCCGATAGAATCGTTGTGGTATGAATAATACAAGAGTAAATTATGAAACCCTCATGTACTAATGTATAAAAAAGGAGATGAACAAAACATGAGGGTTCCATGGTATTAGAATTACTAATTTAGAATTTTACAGATTTAAAACAATTGAAAAACAGGTGTTTAATTAATATTTATTTGAGTGAAATAAAAGGAGTTGTATATTTTAATTTTTACACTTATATTAGCCAAATATTATAATATTTGGCTAATACGATATTGAAAATATGATTAAACGACAATTAGAAGATGTAATTAAAAAACGTATTGATAGTGGTAAAGCT
>JAUVLS010000128.1 GCA_030600625.1 Bacteroidales bacterium | reverse complement strand
AATAATGCAAAAGATAAATTCTTCACAATTATTTCTCATGATCTTAAAGGGCCTTTCAATTCATTACTGGGGTTTTCAGAATTATTAATAAAAAAAGCTAAGGAATATGATAAGGAAAAAATTATAAAGTTTAGCAATGCTGTTAATTCATCTGCTCAAGATTTATATAGTTTAACAGAAAATTTACTTTTATGGGGAAATGCTCAATTAGGTAATTTGCAAAACATTCCTGAAAAGGTTGATTTAAGAAAATTAGTTATTGACAATTTCTCTGTCCTGAAAAGTAGTGCAGAAAAGAAGAATATTATTTTATATCATGAAATTCCTGAAAATACTTATGTATATGTTGATATAAATATTGTTTCAATGGTAATTAGAAATTTAATATCAAATGCTTTAAAATTTACCAATAGCGGTGGAAAAGTAAGCGTTATTTCTGTTGAAAAAGATAATTTAGTTGAAATTTCTGTTATTGATACAGGCATTGGTATTAGCGAAGAAAATAGAAAAAAACTATTTAGGATAGATATCCATTATACAACAAAAGGTACTTCTGATGAAAATGGAACAGGCTTAGGTTTAATCCTTTGTAAAGAATTTGTAGAGAAATCAGACGGGAAAATATGGGTAGAAAGTGAGCCGGACAAAGGAAGTACTTTTAAATTTACTTTACCTAAAATTTCTTAAACTGCAATACTTATTTTTTGTGTTATTCTTAGTGGCTGTCACATGTAATCTCAAACACGAAATAAAATTTAAGTTATACGCAACCAAGCCAATATTTTGCACATCTTGCTAGTGTGGTAATTACTAAATTCTATTGTTAATGAAAAGACATTCTAAAGTATTAATCATTTTTTATCTTTTGATCCCAGTTTTATTTATTCCAAAATTTTCTCATGCTCAAGAAAAAATGCAGGATGTTATTTATTTAAATAATGGAAGTATTCTGCATGGCGAAATAGTTGAAATAAAAGCCAACGAATCTATTACATTAAAAAGTAATTGTGGAGATACCTGGGTAATTAACCAAACTGATATTGAACGAATTGCCAAAGAGCCTATTTCGAGGTCAATTATTTTTAAAGATTCAATAGGGGAAATATCTTATAAAAGAAAAGGATTTTATTCTAATATAAATATTGGATTTCTGTTTGGTGGCAATATGGATACTCCATTTCCTCCACTTAGCTTGATGTTTGTTAATGGTTATCAGTTTGATTGGGGTTTGGCTCTGGGTGCAGGTTTAGGATTAGAATTGTTAAATGAAGCCTATATGCCGGCAGTTGTTGATATCCGATATACATTCAGAAATTCAAAGCTTAGCCATTTTATATATTTACAGGGAGGTTATGCTATTTCGCTAGAAAATCCTGATCCTTATGATTATGATTATTACGGTTATTATGATTCCGATTCAAAATCAAAAGGAGGGTATTTAATTAATCCCGGAATTGGATTTAAAATAAATTTAAATAACAAAAATGCATTTTCGTTCGGTATAGGTTACAAATACATGCAGGTACAACATACATATCAAGAATATAACGGACAGGAAATTGACCGAACTATAAAATATAACAGGATTACATTAAGCTTTGGCTATCATTTCTAGTAGTTTACTCGTTGATCTTGGATTTGTTGTTAAATAAGATGTACAAAATAAGCGCAGTTATTTTTGTTTTTAACAAGGCGCGAAAAACGCAAATAGCAGAGTTATTTAAGGATTTGAGCAACGAAGTTAAAAGGGAAAAGAACAAGCTTAAATGTGTAGATTATTTTACAACAAATCCATAATATATTCATCGCTTCCGTTAGGGTTAAAATTCAAATTCGGGAGCGATTTTTTTATCCGGAATTTTGATTAAAAATTTGACATGTGAATAAAAAGACATTAACTTTTAATAACTTTTAAAATCAATTAAGTTATAATTAAAATTTATGATGTATTTTCATGTTGTAATTTATATGTTATGAGGATTAAACAGACAACAATAGTAATATTACTTACATTCGTTATTACTATTGTTTTAAATGGATGTAAAAGAGAGGATCAAACCAGATTTCAGGCAGGCTGGTCAGCTAAGGACCCTATTGCAATACCGTATAATATAAGAAACCACGAAAAGACCCTTGGTAATTTAGTTATTAATCCTTCTTTCGAGACAGGAAAAGTTTATTACGAAAAAAGTAATATTAAATCGTACGATATTACAGGATGGAAAAAAGTTGGTAAAAATATTAAATGGGTAAACTCAAATAATGGTGAATATAAACAAGACGAAGTTTATGAAGGAACTCATTCTATTAAAATTGAACGAAATATTGCCGATGAAATAGAAATTACAGGCGAAGGAATTATAAGCGATTTTATTAAAGTAATACCTGGAAATTATTCATTTAAATTATTTCTGAGATTAGAAAATATTTGTCCTAATCAGGCTCGTATCGGAACAAAAATGCACGATGCAGTTAATATACGTTTAGTATATTTCGACAAGAATAAAATTGAAATAGATGGAATTGAACATGATGCTTTCCAAAATAAAAAAATAGACAATACATTTAAATCATATAGTCTTTCGAATTATTGGAACATAGATGAGTTTTGCTGGGGTGAAATACATGGTAAAACAGCAAATTATCCATTTTTTGATGGCGATATACCAAATGATGCCAGATATGTTAAAATATTTATAGGCTTAAAAGGAACAGGTAAAATGTGGGTCGACAATATTGATTTCAGGTATACCGATGAGAATTTTACTACTCTTGAAAGATTAAAACCTTACTTTGATTCTTCATATTCGGTTTATGATCTGGTATTACCACAACCAAAACAATTAATAAAGAAATCTCAAATTGAGTATTTTAACAAGGATTCGCTTCTTTTTCCGATAATTGTTATTCCTCAAAACACAAGTAAAGTTGTTAAAGAATATGCTTTGAAACTCAAAAAAATATTGACTTCAAAGATTAAAGAAGCAGATAATTCATTATCTGCTGAAATTAAAATTGTTACAAATATCGATCTAAGTAAAATTCCTCAAAAGCAATTTATAGTATCAATTGGAAATAACGACTTTTATAACAATTGTAAAGCTAATCTCCCGGATTCGTTAATAAATGATAATGAAGGCGCATATTATATTGTTCAGTCGGAAGATAGGGAGAACCTGGTTTTTATTAACGGATATAATGATGAAGCTATTAAATATGCTTTTTTCTCTTTTAATCAGTTGTTTGACTCACAAAGCACAACTTATTTTGGCGCAAATATTATCGATTATCCTGATTTTCATGAAAGGGCTTTCATATTGCACTATTTTGATGGTGATTTAAATGCCTTAGATAATAAGTTAGAATTGTTAAATCAATATAAGTTCAATAATGTATATTTTGAATGGTATGGCGAGGACAACGAAAAATATTATCCTTTTAATTCAATTAATGAATTACAACATCAAAGTAATTCAATGAATTTCAGTGTACTGGTTGATTTAATCAAACTTAATGCAAAACAATCATTAATTTCAGGGAAACCTTTTGATAATCTTAATTATGAGACTCTAATATCTAAATCTCTTAAATCAGTATTATTTGCAGGTGATTATTATCAGACTTATGAAAATTGTAATCCTGATAAAATTGCTTTTCGTTCAAATAAAAAAATGGATAGGGATTTGCAATTTGATCATATAGAGTTACTTAATGATTTTAATAAGTTGCTTGTTAGTAAAGCCCTGTCAACGAAAATAGAATTTTTATCTCCCTGGAACAGGTTAGATATAATTGATAAAGGACAGGGAGAAGCTGAGTTTTACTATCGTGATTTAAACAGAAATCTTTCTGATAATATCCCGATTTATTGGACTGGAGGAAGTTATTACTCCAAATCGATTGATTTTGCAGAGTTTTATAGGATGAAAAAAATAGCAGGTAACACAACAGTTCTATTTGATAATAATCTAAATGATTCTGAACTAAGATTTAATTCAGAATTTATTAGAAATTATTATGCCGGTAAAATAAGAGCATTATCTATTTTCGAACCATATAATTTTATAACATTTAATGATTTTTATAAACAAAGCAGGGGTAGTAAAATTTTATTAAACACGAATTCTTTATCAGAGCTTAATACGATAAGAATATTAACAGCCGCAAATTATTTTTGGAATACAAGAGCATACGATCCTGATAAATCTTTATGGATAGTGTTGAATAAATTAGTTGGTAGAGATAACGCAATTAATTTATTGTATTTTAATGATGCGTATTATGGATTAAAAGAAATATGTGAAAAATTAAAAATTAATGGATTACAATACAACAATTTAAGAATAGCTAAAAACTTTGATAGTGATTTAAATAAATATTACAATGAATTAGAAATTAGTCTTGATAATAAGATTTTACTTACTGAAATTGAAAAACTTAAAACAGAAATATTAGAAAAATATAATAACATAATCACAACTGACAAATAATACCAATTCTTCTTCAAAATGTCGTCCCGTTTAAATCGGGATAGTGTTTTGAAGTTTAGAATGAATAATGCCGTTATATATTCAATCCATATTTGTTTTTCGCAAATATGGCACCCGCCTACCAACTCTAGGCAGCCTGCCTGTTCGCCTGCCTGCCGGCGAGGCAGGGCAGACAGGTTACACCAGACGGGCAGGTTTTGAATAATAAACGGTATAATAAAAAAGTGATAATTGGTAGTGCTAATCAGTCGAAAAGTATTAGCTTTGCACGCACATTTTGAGAGAAGATATGAAGGAAGATTTTGAAGATATATTTCATGATGAAGAATATAGCGAGTTAGTTAATCGCTATGAGGATATGCTAAAAAATAATACCAAATATTTTTTTGATGTTATTGAGTTTGAAAGTATTATTGATTACTATATTGATAGTAATAAAGCTAATAATGCATTAAATGCTGTAAAATTTGCTTCACAACAGCATCCTTATTCACTGAATATTCAATTAAAGAAAGCTCAGGTTTTAGTAGATAAAGGACATGCAGCCCCAGCTTTACAAGTTATAGAACAAATCGAAAGAATAGAATCTTCAAATAGTGATGTTTACTTACTAAAAGGGAATACTCTAAATATTATGGGACGCTATAGTGAGGCAGAAAAAGCTTTCGATACTGCTATTATTTATAGCTATGACGATAAAGTTGATGTTATTTATACAATAGCTCAATCATTCGAACAAATTGGCAGATATAAAACAGCATTAAAATATTTACACCAGGCTTATAAGATGGATAGCAAAAA
>JAUVLS010000195.1 GCA_030600625.1 Bacteroidales bacterium | reverse complement strand
CGAGGACGAAGCACCAAAAGCTTAAGATATTTTCATGCATGAAAAAAGATGATCATTATTTATTAGGATCACTTTTAAAAACCACGGGGATTAAAGGTGAGATTATATTGAAATTTAATAATGATTGTCTTGAAGAAATTCAAAAATTGGAATCAATTTTTATCGATGTTGATAATAAATTGGTTCCTTTTTTTATTGAGGAAATTAGGCCTAAATCATCGACTACAGCTATTGTAAAACTTGAAGGCCTCGATGAGGACGAAAAGTCGATTGAGTTTATTGATTCGGAATTTTATATTTCTTTTGAGCAGGTAAAAATTTTGCAAATTGATACAGAAGAATTTATTGATATTATCGGGTATAAAGTGTTTGATCAGAACAAGCAATTGATAGGGGAGGTATTGGAATTTATTGATATTCCTAAGAATCCTTTACTAAATGTGAAAACTGAAAAGGGAGAAATTTTAATTCCCGCAAAAGATGAATTAGTTATTGAGGTTGATGATGATTTACAGGAAATTCTGATTAATATTCCGGATGGATTATTAGATATTGATTAAATGCTTGTAACCCTAAGAGAGATCTTCAAATTTAATTATTTTATTTTTCCAGTCATCGGGCAATTCAACAGCTCCATTTTCTTTAGATAAAAAAGCAACCAAAACGGCATCGTTTTTAGCCTTAACTTCTTTTGTAATTGCATTGACAATTTCCTGTTTCATTTGGAGGCTTTTATTTCCAAGTTTATAGACCTTAGACAAAACCATAATTTCTTCTCCCAGAAATATAGGATTAAAGTATTCTATTGTAATTTTTGCCAGAACCAATGCTTTTTCTTCCCAGTTCATTTTTTGTTCGAAAATCATTTCAAAATATTGTAATCGGGCCATGTCGAAATAATTCTGATAAACAGAATTGTTAACATGCGCCATTATATCAATATCATTAAAGCGAATCTGGATTGGTGTTTTATGAAGAAATTCAACTCTTGGCTTAGTTGTCATGATTCTGAAATTCAATATCTAGTTCTTCATAAACAGAGTTCTGGCTTTTAAACTCAGGAACAATTTCTTTCATTTTTCTAACAATTTCGAAATTATCATGATCTTTTTGAAGTTTAATAAGTTCTCCAAATTTCTTCTGTACTTGTTCAAAATCATAATTACGGACTTTGGCAATCATAATTTTTGAGTGATGTGTAGGTAGTGTATTTTCCAAATCATTTAATAGCTCTTCGTATAATTTTTCACCTGGTCTTAAACCTGTATATTTTATCTGAATATCTTTTCCAATATTTAGTCCGGAGAGTTTTATCATTTTCTTAGCAAGGTCAATAATTTTTACTGATTTCCCCATATCGAAAATAAAAATTTCTCCACCGTTGCTGATAGCTCCTGCTTCAAGTACAAGTTGACAGGCTTCAGGGATTGTCATAAAATAACGAGTAACTTCAGGGTGTGTGACTGTAACCGGCCCTCCTTTGTCGATTTGCTTTTTGAATCGTAAAATCACTGATCCATTTGATCCTAAAACATTTCCAAAACGAGTTGTAATAAAATTTGTTTGACTAACCTGGTTTAATGCTTGAATATAAATTTCTGCTATTCTTTTTGAAGCTCCCATGACATTTGTAGGGTTCACGGCTTTATCGGTCGATACCATTACAAATTGCTCAACCTTAAACTCATTAGAAATATCAGCAATAATTTTGGTTCCAAGAATATTGGTTCTTAAAGCTTCGGTAGGATTTTTTTCCATCATGGGAACATGCTTGTAAGCTGCAGCATGGTATACAAACGAGGGTTTATATTCTTTAAAAAGTTTTCTTACTCTATATTCATCGGCAATATTCCCAATTACTATTTCAAAATTATAAAAGTTAAATTTTTCCTGTAGATCAAGCTCCATATCGTACAATGGTGATTCTGCCTGGTCAAAAAGGATAATTCTTTTAGGATTAAAGTTAATTAATTGTCGAACAATTTCGCTACCGATCGAACCGGCAGCACCTGTTACCAAAACACTTTTATTAAGAATTATTTTCTTGATCTTGTTGATATCTAAAACAATAGGAGGCCTTTCGAGTAAGTCTTCAATTTTAACTTCTTTAATTTGATTAAAACTCAACTCTCCATTGATCCATGTATTTATATCCGGAACAGAAAGAACACCTATGTCGTACTGCAAACATTTTTCAATAATATTTTGTTTTTCAACCGGGCCAATATCTTCTTTAGCAATAATTAATTTTTCGACAGTGTTTTTGTCTAATAAATTCTCAAGATAGTCAGCATGATAAATTGTAACACCTTCAAGTGTTTTTCCTATATTGGAGTCTGTAATATCTAAGAAAGCCAGGACTTTATGTTTGGTTTCAACATCTCTATCCAGTGTCCTTTTGGTAATAACACCAAATTGTCCGGCACCATAAATAATAACATCTGTTTTTTCTTTGCTAGGGTTATAAAGCTCCTGATATACTATTTTCGTTGCTAGTCTGAAAGAAGCCATTAAAAAAACCGTTAAAAGAAAATCTATTATAACAATGGAGAATGGAATAATAAATGTCCCATTAATAAAAAAGTAGTTTATAGCATTAATAATTACAAATACTACACTACCTGAAATGGCAACTATAACAATTCTTTCGGTATCTTTTGCCCCGGAGTATCTAATAATACCGGCATATGTTTTAAAAATCAGAAAAGTAATTGACCTAAAAAATAAAACATAAGGAATAATAAAATTTAAGCTGTTGTAATATTCCGGGGGTATTTCAAAATTAAAGCGTAATAAAAAAGCAGAAGAAATAGAAACAGCACAAATAGAAAGATCGATAAGAAATACTATCCATCTGGGGGTATATGATTTTGGAAATCGGATCATTTATTTAAAGAATAATTTAGATTACTTAAAAAATGCTTGATACACATCATTCAAAAATATTAAAAATAATGCAGCATGTATAATTTTTTATCGTCTTTTATCAAAACAAAAACAAAAATCTGAGATTATGAAACCTCCATGTAATGGAATTATACAAAATATGAATGATAATAATTAATTCTTTAGTACTTTATGATAAGAACTAAGGTATGGAGGTTCACGAGCGGATTATAGTGTATAGGATTTGTAGGAGCGAGCCAGCCTGCGGCAGGCAGGTAACAGAAAAAAGACTGATTACAAGAAATGCAAATAAATAACTAAAACAAAATCAATAACTTAAAAAAATAAATGTATGAAAACAAAACTAGTTAAAACAATTACAGTTACAACGCTTATGCTTTGTGGATTGCTTATAAGTAATGCCTTTGGCGCATCATTTTTTGAAGATAAAAAGGAAACAAGAAACCTTGGAGATTTTGATGAAATAAGCTTGGCAATTCCGGCTAATTTGTATTTGATACAAGGTTCTAAGAATGAGGTTGTAATTGAGACTGATGAAGATCTATTGGAAAAGATTGAAACAGAAGTACGGGGAACGAGATTAGATATTCAATTTGAAAAATGGTACAACTATAAAGGTATTGGTAAGATCAATATTTATGTTACCGTAAAAGATATTAAGAAACTGGTTGTATCCGGTTCAGGTGATATTATTGCAAAATCTGCAATTAAATCAGAAAAACTAGCTTTTATTATTTCTGGAAGCGGATCAGTATTGATTGATGATTTGACTACCAATGATATTTATGCAATGATTACAGGTTCGGGAGATATAAGAATTGAAGGGAAATCAAAAGCAAATGAATTGGATGCTACAATTACAGGTTCGGGCGATTTTGAATCAGTAAACCTTGAATTTAAAGAAGCAGATTTAACAATTACCGGTTCAGGTTCAATAAAAGCATTTGTTTCAGGAGAATTAGATGCAAATATTACAGGAAGTGGCAAAATTTATTATACAGGAAATCCGCTAATTGATGCAAATATTACAGGAAGTGGTAAAATTAAAGGTGGCAATTAATGTTATTTTCTGAACTCAGTAAAATGG
>JAUVLS010000135.1 GCA_030600625.1 Bacteroidales bacterium | reverse complement strand
CCAAATCAGATTCATTACATATTTCATCGCATAACTTTAATCTTGATAGCATATATAATTCTCAGAAAAGCAAAGTTAAAGAAGATGCTGTTAAGTATGCATTAACTTATGCCAGGGCAGCTCAGAATAATATTACAAATTCAAAAAAACAATTTACCCATAAAGCTGAACGAATTCGCAGACATCAAATTGAATGGCACAGAAAATTTACTCTTCCCTTTGCATGTTTAGTATTTTTCTTTATCGGAGCTCCTTTTGGTGCAATTATTCGTAAAGGTGGATTTGGGACGTCCGTTGTAGTTGCAATCTTATTTTTTATCCTTTATTATATCATTTCTATTTCCGGAGAAAAATTTGCAAGAGAAGGTGTAATGTCTGCCTACATTGGTATGTGGTTATCATCATTTATTTTAATGCCTTTAGGGATTTTTCTCACTTACAAAGCCACAACAGACTCTGTGATATTAAATGCTGATACATATTTACTTTTCTTTAAAAGGCTTTTTGAAAGATTATCCAAGAAATCGTAATAAATGAATATATTACAAATTGCAAATAAAGCAATATACCCTCCTGATGGTGGCTCACTAGCCATTTTAAGTTTATCAAAAGCTTATATTAGAAACGGTCACCAGGTTCATCTTTTAAATATGATAACTCATAAGCATTTCAATAATTATGAGACAATAGAGAGTGAATATAAAGATTCTCTTAAAATATCTGGAGTTAATATCAATACGCAAATATCTTTTTTCAAGCTTCTTTTAAATCTACTATTCTCGAATAAACCTTATATTGCCAAACGATTTGTTTCGAAAAAATTTGTTTCACAACTTATCAATTTATTGAATAATAATTCCTTTGATTTTATTCAGATCGAAGGGTTATATTCACTTCAATATATTAACATCATTCGAAATGAATTTGACGGAAGCATTTTATACAGACCTCACAATATTGAATACCAGATATGGGAGAGAAATTACAAAGAAACTAAATCGGCAATTAAAAAATTATACTTCAAATCTATATTTAAACGATTGAAAAAACTAGAGGGAAATTTGCTCAATACCTATGATTTTTTAATTCCTATTTCCGAATCCGATGCAAAAATTTATAAAGAATTAGGTAATACCAAACCTGTTAAAACTTCACCTTTTGGAATTGATTTAAAGAATATTCAAGATCAATATGTTGAAATCGACTCAGATACAGATCATTTCATTAATTATATCGGAGCCCTTGACTGGATTCCAAATCAGGAAGGATTATTATGGTTTATTGAACATTGTTTTCCGATAATTTTAAAATCATTCCCTGATGTTATACTTAATATAGCCGGACGAAATGCTCCCAAATGCTTAGTCAGAAAATTTAATTATAGCAACATAAACTACTTGGGAGAAGTTAAAAATGCCTATGAATTTATTCAAAACCCGGGACCTATTATTGTACCATTATTTTCAGGAAGTGGTATACGAGTCAAAATTATTGAAAGTATGGCATTAAAAAAAGCCATTGTGGCTACAGATACTGCTGCTGAAGGAATTGACTGTTTGCACAATAAAAATATTTTATTAGCAAATAACGATCATGATTTTGCCAATTCTATAATCTCAGTTTTAAATAATATTGGTTTACAAAAAAATATTGGAGAAAATGCATTTAAATTTGTAAAAGAGCATTATGATTTTGAAAAAATTGCAACTGATATTTTAACCTTTATTAATATTACCGCAGCACAAGGCTGCAAACACTTGCCTGCTGGTAAGCAGGAATTAAAAAATAACTAAAATAAATTAAAATTAGAAATACTTAGTAAGCATTTTAGGCATTCATAAGTATTTTAGACATTTATAATTCATAAATTATCGTGTATATCTTATTTTGGACACTTTTACTAATCATTTTATATTCATACATTGTATATCCTTTTCTGATATACATTGTAAGTTTATTAGTGCAATTATTTACGCTTAGTAATAAGAAAAATCAAAATAGCACCTACGAGCCTGATGTAACGCTCTTTGTAGCAGCTTACAACGAGATTGAGTTTGTCGATAAAAAAGTTAATAACTCATTTTCTTTAGATTACCCAAAAGAAAAATTACATCATATATGGATCACCGATGGATCAAATGATGGAACTCCCGAAGCTTTAAATAAACATGATAATATAAAAGTATATCATAATGCTGACCGTAAAGGAAAGATTGGTGCAATCAACCGGGGAATGAATTTTGTAAAAACTCCAATTGTTATTTTCTCTGATGCAAATTCAATGCTAAATAAACAATCTATTCGCCATATTGTAAGTGAGTTTCAAAATTCAGTTGTAGGTTGTGTTGCAGGGGAAAAACGCATTATAACAAAAGATAAGGATAATGCTGTTAACGCAGGTGAAGGAATTTACTGGAAATATGAATCTTTCATTAAAAAATATGAATCGAAAATAAATTCTGCTATAGGTGCAGTTGGTGAATTATTTGCTATTCGAACAGAGTTGTACAATGAAATTGAGCATGATACTATTCTTGATGATTTTATTATTTCATTACGTATTGCACAAAAAGGTTACAATATAAAGTATGCTCCAAAAGCTTTTGCTACAGAAGGAGCATCGATCAATATTAATGAAGAATTAAAACGAAAAACCAGAATTGCTTATGGTGGCTTTCAAGCTATAACCAGATTAAAAGGCTTGCTTAACCCTTTTAAAAAACCTATTTTAACTTTTCAGTACCTATCACATAAAGTTATTAGATGGACATTGGTCCCAATTTCAATTTTGCTTTTGTTTTTTACAAATTTATATATTGCAACAAATGAAAACTGGAATGGGTTTTATACTATAATATTCTATCTACAAATTTTATTTTATCTGTTCGTAATTTCAGGAGCTGTTTTACAATCAAAAAAAACAAAGCTGAAATTATTCTTTGCCCCTTATTATCTCTTTATTATGAATCTTTCAGAAATTATGGGTTTAATACGATTTGTAAGAAAAAAACAGTCGATAAACTGGGAAAGATCAAAAAGAGAAAATCAGTCCTAATTTATAATGCCTTTTCTATGGAAATTTAAACACTTATTATACTTTTGCAAAACAAATTTTCCTTTAATTGTAGTAAGATGTCTAATAATCAAGATAATATCAAAAGTGAACTTAATACCATCGAAGAGGCTATTGAGGATATTAAAGCTGGGAAGGTAATCATAGTAGTTGATGATGAAGATCGTGAAAACGAAGGTGATTTTGTTGTTGCCGCAGAAACAATCACCCCTGAGATTGTAAATTTCATGGCTACTCACGGAAGAGGTTTAATTTGTACTCCACTACCGGAAGACAGATGCGAAGAACTGGAGCTTGAATTAATGGTAGGAAATAATACCGCTTTACATGCAACACCTTTTACCGTGTCGGTTGATTTAAACGGTCATGGATGTACTACCGGTATTTCTGCTTATGATCGTGCAAAAACAATAAAAGCTTTAGTTGATCCTAGTACCACACCTGAAGACCTTGGCCGTCCGGGACATATTTTTCCGTTAAAAGCCAAACAGCGTGGAGTAATTCGAAGAGCAGGGCATACTGAAGCAGTTGTTGATCTCACAAAAATTGCGGGATTAAAGCCTGGAGGAGCACTAGTTGAAATAATGAATGAGGATGGTACAATGGCACGTATGCCTCAATTGCTTAAAATTGCCAAGAAATTTAATCTTAAAATTATTTCTATTGAAGATTTAATTAAATACAGATTAAATGAAGATAGCCTTATTGAAAAAGGCGTTAGAGTTAAACTTCCAACTGAATATGGGAACTTTGATTTAATCCCATTTAAGCAAAAATCAAATGGACTTGAACATGTTGCTCTTATTAAAGGCGAATGGACTAAAGAAGAACCTGTTTGTGTACGAGTTCACTCTTCATGTGTTACCGGAGATATTTTTGGATCAAAGCGCTGCGACTGTGGACAACAATTACACGAAGCAATGAGAAAAATTGATAAAGCTGGCAAAGGAGTTGTTCTTTATATGAATCAGGAAGGAAGAGGAATTGGGTTATTTAATAAAATTAGAGCTTACAAGTTACAGGAAGAAGGAATGGACACTGTTGAAGCTAATATTGAGCTTGGATTTGAAGATGATGAACGAGATTATGGCGTAGGTGCCAGTATTTTAAGAGAACTGGGACTGGGAAAAATAAAACTTATAACGAATAATCCTATCAAAAGAAAAGGCCTCGAAGCTTACGGGCTGGAGATTGTTGAAAATATTTCTTTGGAAATAGAACCAAACGAGTACAACAAATTTTATTTGGAAACAAAACAGAAAAAAATGGGGCATACACTTGAGCTCGTGAATTTAAAACCTCATAGAAAAGAGAAATAAAACTCTTCAGGCGTAATATCATTCAGATTACAAAAATCTATTACTGTGCTGTTTTCATCAACTTTATCAAAATTAAATTTTTCAAGATTGCTTACTAAATCTGAGTAAGAGATATTAAACACTTCTTCGGCAAAATCTTTTAATGACAATTTTTCCGCATCAGGGATATTTGACATTTCAACATTTTCAGCATAACTATCTGAAATTTTATTTCCAAACTGAATAACATTCCTGAAAGGGCTCAAATTAAAAAGTGTTCCCATAAAAATCAAGACCGTAATTACAACTGCCACAATTATTTCTTTCAGATTTATCATTTTAAATTTCTCAATAACAAAATATGAGATTAGATAACTCCAGTTAATTTTAAAAACATGAAAAATTGAAAACAATATAAAAAGATATGAAAAAATAGTATGTTGGTACTCCCACTGTTTTTTAGAAAGATTTAAAATATCCCAGCCAATCCATCTCGACAAACTCCCTTCTGGAGCTATATATAACACAATTCCTGAAACTAGCATTATAAGAAATGACAACAACAACCCAATACTAATAAAACTTTGCCAGTTAAATTTATTATTCATTTTGGTATTTATTAATTATGACTTTAGATAAAATTTAAAGTTTAAAAGATATATTTAATACTTTTGTTCAAAAGTAAATAAAACATGTTTAATATGGATAAGAGCAACATAAGAATAGTTTATATGGGAACTCCTGACTTTGCCGTTGAGCCACTAAAAA
>JAUVLS010000264.1 GCA_030600625.1 Bacteroidales bacterium | reverse complement strand
AAATTTAATACTTATTCGTTTACTTTTTTTCTGTAAACAGTAATAACTCCATCCGGACAAACAATAGCACAATTAGCACAACCCGTACATGCATCAGGGTTTGCCATATATGCGTAATGATATCCTTTACTGTTAACATCTTCCGCAAGAAGAATAACATCTGTCGGACATGCAGGAATACAAACTTCGCAACCTTTACATTTTTCGATGTCAACTACAATTGCTCCTTTAACTTTAGCCATTATAATTATATAATTTAGTTTTTATTATTTTTTTGAACGCACACAAAGATAATATTTTTTAGTCAGATTTTTTAATATATCACCCTTGTTTGCGCCTGTTATTCAACAGGTTTGCTAATATTCAATATTTCATTAATATTCAGCGATTTGAGACAATAAAAAAATCGATAAATTTTTATCGACTTAAATTTTAACTGTGATGTTCGTTAAAAACCTGTAGTCTGTGTTCCAAATCTTTTAACTGATTTCTGTGAATCAGTGAAACACAAGCACGTATACCTTCTGTCCTTTCACTGCCTGTAGTGACCAGAGAAATTGCACTAATTCCGTAATAAAGTAATTCCTCAAGCAATTCTAAACCATCCATTCCCGGATATGAAAATGTAAAGTAAAAACCATCAGCTAATGGCTCATTCTCATCCATATCATATACTATTTTAAATCCATTATCAGTAAAAAGTTTCTTCATTATTTTCGCCCTTTCTCCGTACTCCTTAACACTTTCAACAAAATCTAAGTCGCCATCATTAGCAGCTTTTAACATAGCAGCTAAGCCATATTGTGCCGAATGACTTGTTCCGGAAGAAAGAGAATACAAAGCCCCGTAAATCATAGAGTAACCAAAACCATCTGTTTTAAAGAATCGCTTTAGATCAGAAAATTGTCGGTTAAACAATTCATTCGAAATAATCATCATTCCAATTCGCTGACCAGCATAACTAAATGACTTAGAACTTGAAATCAACAAAATATAATTACCTGTATAATTTGCTACTGATGGTTGATATGGTGCAACACCCGGTTTAGATAAATCTTTACGAAAATCCATTGCAAAATATGCAAGATCTTCCATAATAATTACATCATATTTAGTTGCCAGGTCGCCTATTATCTGCAATTCTTTTTCGGTAAAACAAATCCATGACGGATTATTGGGATTCGAATACAGAATAGTAGAAATATTTCCTTTTTCAAGGTATGATTCAAGTTTCGCTTTTAATTTATCACCCCGATAATTGTATACATCAAAAGTCTCATATTTAAACCCAAGAACATGATGTTGCATTTTTTGAACCGGAAAACCCGGATCAATAAACAAAGTTGTATCCTTTTTAATATCTCTTCGGCATGAAACTAGAAAAGAAGCGAAAGCACCCTGCATTGAACCAACAGTAGGTATACAATTCTTTTCATCAACTTCTATATTTATAAAATTCTTTACAAACCTGGATATTTCCTTTTTAAGAATATCAACTCCTTCGATCATTGGATACTTAGAAGCCACACCGCTTTTTAAAGCCTTGATTTCACCTTCGATTCCAACCTGAGCAGGAGGCAAGCCGGGAACACCCATTTCCATTCGAATGTATTTTTCACCAGTTTCCTTTTCAATTTCATTCACTAAACGAACAAGCTCACGTATTGAAGCTAATCCAACTTTTTCTAATCCGCTTTGTTCCAGTTTGTTTTTAACAACACTAGCATCAATAGGTGTTTTTCTTGTCAAAGTATCGCCCATAACAATATTTATTTAAAATCAGTCTTAATTTTTGCAACCCAGTTATTTACTCTTTCGTCAGTTAATTCAGGTTCAAAATCTTCATTTACCGGTAACCCGATAAATTTACCATCAATAACAGCTAAAGATTCTCTGAAATCGTAAGCTTTAGTTTCAACCTGTCCTATGATTTTAGCTCCTTTTGGTAAAATCTTTCCGGCAATAATTCCTAAAGCATCAACAAAATGTAAATCATAAGTAATCTGATCACCTAAACCAAACATTGCAATTACTTTATTCGAGTAATCAATCTTTTCAACTTCCAGAAGAAAAACATCCCAGTCATTAGCAGGTTTGTCTGATTCCCATGTTTCTTTACCTATTGTAGATAATCCAAAAACTACATTCTCGTATTTTTCTATATCTGCTGTTTTTGCAGATTTAGCTGGAATTAAATCAACATTTTCATTACCTAAAGCAACAGCAACTTTTTTAGCCACTCTTTCTGTTGATCCACCAAGTGGGCCATAAAATAAACCAACCTTTTTCATTTTATATTTTTTAATAATTTTCTTATCGTTTCGTACAAATATACAATTAATTTACATTTTTCATATCAGCAATCTCAAGTATAACGTTATATACCGTATGTTTATTAACATCCTATATATTATTTCTTCTGAATTAAATTATATGCATAACTAAATACAGGATTAACTACTAATGAAACAATCATTCCAATAGTTCCTGCCTGAGGTGATGATTTTGGTCCCCAAATAATAAATAATCCCACACACACAACCAATCCAAGAACAGAAGAAGATATTGCTCCAATTTTATTCATCTTCTTATTAAATAATCCCCAAACAAATGGACCTAAAAAGAATGATCCGACAGCACCCCATGAAATACCTAAAATTGCAACAATAGAATCTGGTTTTATTAACGCAATAATTACTGAAATCAAAATAAATACAATGCTCCCAACCCGCATTAAAAAAGTTAGTCCTTTATCACTTACATTTTTATTAATAAATCCGGCATAAAAATCTTTTACTAAAGATGAGCTTGAGATTAAAACCAAGGCAGCCAAGGTTGACATAGAAGCTGATAATATAAGAATCAGAATAATTATAGTTAGTGATTCCGGTACGACCATATTTAAAAGTTCCGGCATTAATGCATCCGGATCAAGAACACTTGCATCACCTGCAGGAAATGATAATGGAGCATTTCCGGGATTTAAGAAAACCCTTGATGTTGAACCGATGAAATATGCAATACATCCAATTAACAATGCAAAAAATGTAGATGCTACCATTCCTATTTTTATTGACCTT
>JAUVLS010000207.1 GCA_030600625.1 Bacteroidales bacterium | reverse complement strand
TAACATCACCTCTTCATTATTTAAATTCAGGTTTTGAGCAATTCCTACAATTTCCTTTCGTACTTTCCTGCTATGATTTGCTTTAATCTCAATATTTTCAGACATATCCGGATATTGTAGTACAAACTGATTTACATAGTTATCGAACCAGGATTTATAAGATTTAATTATGTTTTTGGTAATCATTTTTAAATTTAATATTTTTTTAAACACTAACTTTTTCAAACCTACTCATACCTTAAAGCCTCCACCGGATTTCTCCGTGCCGCTCTCCAGGTCTGCCAACTAACGGTAAGTAATGCAATTACCAAAGCTATTACACCGGCTAATACAAAAATCCACCAACTCAATGTTGTTTTATATGCAAAGTTTTGTAACCATTTTTGCATGGCGTAATAAGCTATTGGCGATGCTACTATAAAGGCTGTAACTACCAATTTCACAAAGTCTTTGTTAAGCTTGAATAATATCTCTGATATGTTGGCTCCATTAACTTTACGAATACCTATTTCTTTTACTTTCATATTTAAGGTAAACGAAACCATGGCAAATAAGCCCATAGCAGAAAGCAGAATTGAAATTAAGGCAAATATCATTATAACTCTCATCTGCTCGTATTCTTTTTTATAAACTTTTTGATAGCTGTCGGTTATAAATTCATATTGGAATGGTACATCAGGATTTAGTTTTTTCCATTCGGTTTCTATCGCTTTAATTGCTCCACTTTTGTTATTTTCATTAATCCGAAAAAGAAAACAATGACTAAATATTTTCCGGGCAACTATAACCAATGGTTTCTCTTTTACATACATGTTTGTATAGTGAAAATCGTTAACTACACCAATTATTTCACCCTGCGGAAACATTTCTCCCATAAAATCTAACTGGAAACTTTTACCGATTGCATCTTGTGGATTTTTAATTCCTATATGCTCTAAAGCCATTTTATTAACAATATATTTTCCTCTAACGGGTGTAAATTCCTCTTTTAATTCTAAAGGTATTTCCTGATTATTATTTTTCATTTGCCACATCTGAATGGCTTTTTGTTCCCATTCTATAGTTGTAGTTGTCCCTAAATCTATTGTTCCTGCAATTGGCTTGATATTAAAAAAAGAAAAGAAATTAGAGTCGATAGCCATAATGTTAATGGTTTTTACATCTTCAGAATTATCGCCTTCTAAAATGTAAGGGAAATTATCGCATACTATACCGGCAGGTTCCTCCATTACGGCACTTACTTGCAATATTTCCGGATGTTTTAATACTTGTTCTTTTAATGTTTCATATTTAGCAACAACATGCTCCGGATTGTTTGGTATTACAATAATATCAGCATTTTTTGCATTGGGATGCAGTTGATTTATATGATTAATCTGCTTTTGCAGAAAAAGCGTTGAAATTATGGCTATTATGGCTAACGCAAATTGAAGTACTAAAAAAGTTTTAAATAATCCTTTTTTAAAAGAATGTGAAACTAGAAATGTAGTATTTGTTTTTCGGTACAAAAAGGGTAGTACGGCAAATACAATTGCTATTAATAAAAATACAAATGTTATTGTAACAATCTCATTTCTTAGTGCTAATATTATTGTATTAAATCCAAATATATTTGATAAATAATAAATCAAAATATATCCAATAACTATAACAACAATTATTAATACAAATATTTCACGTAAAAACTCTTTTGCAAGTTTAAAACGGTTTGCACCATACACAGTTTTTACAATATAGTTTTTTTGTTCCGATAAAAATTGCACATAATTTAGGTTGGCAAAATTAATCAGGGCAATAATTAATATTATTAAGGTAGCGCTTATCAATAGATACAAGTTATTTACATTACCATTATGTTCCAATTCCCGCGATTTATGACTGTGCAAATGAATATCGGTAAGTGCTTGTAAATTGGCAATAGGACTATAATCGCTATCAACATATCGTTTATCCCAATACGACTGTATAGAATCTTGTAGCTCTTGACGTTTAATATTTGGTGGCAGTAACAAATAAGAATATGACCAGGTATCTCGATTTTTCAAATTAAAAGAACAAATAAAATCAGCTTTAAAATGTGAATTACCGGGAAAATCTTTAATTACGCCTTTTATAGTATAATCATCAGCAAGTTCTTCTTTTTGATGCAATAATTTTATCTGTTTCCCAATAACATTAGTTGTGCCAAAATATTTTTTAGCAATGCTTTGCGTAACAGCTACTTGTTGTGGGTGTTTAAACAAAGTTTTTTCATCTCCGTTAATTAGCTCAAAATCAAAAACATTAAAAAATGTACTATCAACACTAAATACTTTTTTTGAATAAAACGAATGCTCATCAATAGTAACTATAGCATTTCGGAATGATGATAACCTGACATAATCCTGGATTTGCGGAAAAGTTTCGCTTAAATTTGGCAACCACCCTTCCCAAATTCGTGCATCAATCATTGAGCTTTTACCGGTATTTGTATTTATTGTAAGGCGAGAAATTCTATCTGCTTTTGAATGAAATTTATCGTAACTTAGTTCATTTCGTACATAAGAATATACCATTAATGTACATGCAAAAGCAACAGACAGACCCAATACATTTAATCCAAACCATTTACGATTTTTATTTATCCTTCGTATTAGTATATTAATATTCATAAAAATAAATCATCTATTCATTCACTTTGTTAAAAAACTTCTTTGTTATCTGATAAATCGCTTCATCAAATTCAACTAACAATTCCTTATATGCTTCAATTAATTTCTTTCCCTCCGAAGTAAGAACAGAACTTCCACCATGCTGTCCGCCACGATGCTTTTCAACCAGCAAAAAACCTAATTTTTCTTCAGCATCTTTTACATTCCCCCAGGCTTTCCTATAACTAATACCTATTTTATCGGCAGCTGCTTTTAGCGATCCTAACTGATCAATACAATCGATTAATTCAAATTTACCATCACCCAAAATACTTTCTCCATTAGTATTTTCCAACCACACTTTAAATTTCAGGAAAATATCGTAATATTTTGATCCTTTTGGTCCTGCCATGATTATTAGATTTTTATCTTGTATTTATATTTTATTAAGTTTTTTTTCATTTATATACTTTGTATTGTTTTACAATCTTTTTTTGTTACCTGCCTGCCGCAGGCTGGCTCGCACCCACAATTCCTTAGCACAACCCGCTCGTGAACCTTCATGCCTTATCTTACTAATAAAGATTTAACTCAAGTTTAATATATTCCTTTCTGTTTGTGCAATTTTATTGCATGAAGGTTTCTATATGCAAATATAAACATATCGCCTTTAAACAAAAAAATACAACGAGAAATTAACACCCATTGTACTTTAAACATATTTCTCCTTAGAATTTCGCTTATTTGTAAAGGCAACGATATGAAGTATCACCATCAACTTTTACCTTGAATTTTACGTCTTTATCAACAATAAAAGTTTCAAATTCTTTATAATCTTTCCATTCTGTTTCGCCCGGTAGCTGAACTGTCATTACACCGGAAGTAACTGTCATATACTCAACTGTAGATGTTCCGAATTCGTATTCACCTTTTGCCATAACACCTATTGTAGCAGCACCTTCAGTAGTTTCAAAAGCAATCGATTTTACTTTCCCGTCGAAATATTCATTTGTTTTAAACATAGTATTATATTTTTTGTTATTAAAATACAAAAATAAGGATTTTACTTATTGTTTTAACATGATTAAAATCTTGTTTTTTATGACGTTTGGTTTTATTACTTTAGCATTACAAATTTTATACGATTTATGACTAATAACGACATACTCCGCCGTATCCGTTACACATTCGATTTCAACGA
>JAUVLS010000260.1 GCA_030600625.1 Bacteroidales bacterium | reverse complement strand
GCATGGAGAACTTAAAAAAGCCAGAAGCACTATTGACCCTAAGCTGGTTTATGATATCGATGGATGGGAATTAAAACTTGGCGACACCTGTGAAAAAGGGTCGCAACTTCGGCCACATATTGTCTGGTTTGGAGAAGCTGTCCCTGCTATTGCCGAAGCTGCTTCGATATGCGAAAGAGCAGATATTTTTGTGGTTATAGGAACATCTTTAAATGTATATCCGGCAGCCGGGCTATTAGACTATGCTCCTAAGGGAATTCCAATTTTTTTGATTGACCCTAATGATATTCATACATCATACAGAAATGTAAGTTTTATTAAGGAAAAAGCAGGAACAGGAGTGCAAAAACTAATTGATATATTAAAAAATAAATACTTAAAATGAACTAAAATTAAAAATGCCTGAAGTTTTTTAAAATAGATAATAAGGAGTGTTGTAGCAATTAAGAAGCAACACGAAGTTTTAATTATAAATTTTATAGCTTGAAAGAAAGGTTTTAAAATATAAAGTTTACAAAATCATGAACAAGGAAACGTGCAAATTAGAAGAATCTAAACCATTATTGATTTTGAAAATAAAATTATAAGAAATTAAATTTTAGGCATTATAGGCATTTCTCCCGAAAGCTTTCGGGATTAGGCACTTCAAGTTTAATGATTAATTAGAATTTTTCTTGTATTTAAAAGCTTTCCATCAATCTGAAGAGAACAAAAATATAATCCATTCTTATAATCAGAAACTGAAATCTTAATGTTGTCTTGTTTTTCTTCCAACGTTTTAGTGTATACTACAGCACCAATTGAATTATAAATTTGGAGTTTAGCTTCTTTTACAAAAATGATATCATATTCGATAAATAAATAATGAGATGCAGGATTAGGATATAATTTTAATTTCTGTAGTTCATAAAAATTAATACTGGTGGAATCACTCTGATTTTGATCACCAAAAAGATTATTTAAATTGCTGTTTTGGCTTGCAAATACAGACCCAAAAATAACTGCGGAAATTATAATGAGTAAAAACTTTTTCATAAGCAAGGCTATTAATTGTTATCTAAATACAAAATAACAAAAACTATACCTATCTATACGGGCGAAAAAAGTTAAAGTTTGCTAATAAACCTTAATTAATTCAATTATAGTTTCTCTTTTTTTGAGTAATTTTAAATAATTATTTTATTCCATCGTCATATGAAAAAAATAATATTTATTCTAATTATACTATTGATAAGTCAGATTGGATTTGCTCAAACCTTTGGTGGTGGCGTTTTCGGAGGCCTGTCTGCATCGCAGCTCGATGGTGACAGATCGAGTGGATATCATAAGGCAGGCTTGTCTTTCGGGATTTATACCAATGCCAAAATTAATAAATATATTGATGCTCAAATGGAGTTAAAGTATATTCAAAAAGGTAGTAAATGGGAAAGTGAAGATCAATCTGTATTTTACCAATCAAAATTAAATTATATTGAACTCCCTCTTTTTTTAAAATATAATTTTTTAGATAAGTTCAGTGCGAATATAGGATTAGCTGTCGGATACTTACAAAAATCTACCGAAAATAAAGATCGTATTGGCGACGAACCTGCCGATCCTCCTTTTAACGAATTTGAATTCTCCGGTTTGGCTGGTGTTGAATATGAAATCATTGAAAATTTATTTTTTAATGTGCGTTTTAATTATTCTATTTTACCAATAAGAAATCATCCGGGAGATCAGGTTCATTTTTTAGATAGAGGCCAGTACAACAATGCACTTACATTTGCTGTTTATTATCAAATAGCCAACTTTGGTAAAAGATGAAATTATAAACAGATGAAAAAAAGAAAAATAATAATAGCTGTTACAGGAGCAAGCGGATCGATTTATGCCAAATTACTTTTCGATAAGTTTCTTAATCTTAAGAATCAAATTGAAGATATTGGTATAGTCTTTTCGAAAAACGCCAAAGAGATTTGGGAATATGAATTGGGGAATAAATCATATAATGATTATCCTTTTAAACAATATGAAGCAAATGATTTTTATGCACCTTTTGCATCGGGGTCGGCTCAATATGATACTATGATTATTTGTCCATGCTCAATGGGAACTCTTGGGCGAATTGCAAATGGAACATCAGATGATTTAATTACAAGAACTGCTGATGTTATTTTAAAAGAAAAACGAAAATTAATTTTGATTCCCAGAGAAATCCCATACAATTTAATCCATATTAAAAATATGGAAACAATTACTTTGGCAGGTGGAATAATTTGTCCTGCAACACCTTCGTTTTATTCGAAACCTAAAAACATTGAAGATGTAGTATCAACAGTAATTAACAGAGTATTAGATTTAGCTGCTTTAGATGTTGATTATAAAAGATGGGGGAAGTGATTAGTTAAAAGGTAAAATAGTTTAATAGTAAATTGGGAATTCATTAATCCAGAAAGCAAAAGTATTTTGCCGATATTTATTATGTTTTGTATGCTGTATTTCCAGTACATCAGGCATTCCTGCCTGATGATAAAATCAACAAAAAATGCAGTAAATATAGTATGCCTTGTTAAGCAACAGCCAATGCAGCTATACTTACTTTGGTATCTTTAATTTCCAGAATTGCATTTGCGCAAGCTTCCAGTGTTGACCCGGTTGTAACTACGTCGTCAACTAATAAAATGTGGTATCCTTTTAAGGCATTTTCGTTTGTAACTTTAAAGATCTTTTCAACATTCTTCCATCGTTCAAACCTCGATTTACGGGTTTGTGTTTCTGTTGCAACAGAACGAATAAACGATTTAACATCCAAAGGTATTTGCATAGTTTCAGAAAGTCCCTTTGCAATCCATTCACTCTGATTGTATCCACGTTTTTTCAGTTTGCTTTTATGTAAAGGGACAGGAATGATTATATCAATCTGATTAAAAACACTATTTCTTAAATGATTCCCAAAAGATTTTCCAAGCACGTATCCAATTTCTTTGTTACCATGATATTTAAACTTATGCATCATTCCCTGGTATTTACTGCCTTTGCTAAAAGTAAAAAAGCCCGTCGCATATTCTACTTTTGTTCTCCCCCAAAATAATTGTGACACAGGATTATCGATTTCTTTATGATAATTCGTTTTGGGTAAATTATATAAACATTTCGTACAAATTAGTTCTTCC
>JAUVLS010000211.1 GCA_030600625.1 Bacteroidales bacterium | reverse complement strand
AGATCAGAAGTAAATTTCCCGTAGGTTACAAAATCATTATAGAATCCTGCAAAATTACCTTTGTAACTGATTATTCCTAATTTATCAAAACTTTCGGGAATTGAAAAACCATTCCCTTTTTTAAAGAATTTATTGATTATTTCAAAATCTTTGGCGCAAGTTGTTAATTTCTTAAAATCAACATACATAAACATTTGCTTATGATCTGGTAACCCACTTAAATTAAAGTCAGAAATTAATTCGGTTTGTTCGCCAATGTGGAATTTTACATTTTTCCCTTTGAAAGTACTGAGCTTACTGTATACCCTCCCTGAAAGCACTGTGTTTACAGGAATGTTTTGAAATATTTGAGAAAAATAACCTATATCAATAAAACTTACATTTGATTCCTGAAAAGCAAAATCCAAGTATATGTTTTTAGCAAATTGTTGGTATTCTTCAAAATCGTTATGGCGAAAAATTAAAGAATCGGAATTGATATAGGAGTAAGGAGTCCTGATTGTCAGATTTCTGAAAATCATGTATTGTTTTCCAATACTCATATTGAATTTCATATTATAAACAACAAAACCGGATTTTTCCTGGAATTTTAGTTTTTTAGTATAAAAATTTATTACTCCGTTTTCAATTGTAAGATTCCTTATATCCAAATCTTCTATATGACAGACTAAATTACTAAAATTGACTACTCCCTGTTTTTTTTGTATTTTTTTAACAGATTTATACCGGAAAGTTGACTGGTGCATTTCAATATTTTGAAAAGATATTTGCCATTTAGATTTATTATTAACGGATGTATCTTTTTTGTGAGTATCCTCTGTGACAAACTTGATATTTATAGCTTGTAAAGAATCAAATTTATGCAGATAAATTTTGGTATTAATTAAGTTTATATTACTTAGGTCAATTACTTGCTGTTTTCTATCAATTTTTTTAAGATTGCAAATGATCTCTTCTGAAAAAAGCAATGTGTCTTTTAGTTGATCTTCGATATATATATTCTTTAACACTATACGATTAAAAAATTTAAAATTTACTGATTCAACTTCGAACTTAGCATTCAAATTTTTAGAAATTTCTTTGGCAATTTTTTGGGTAAGATAGGTTTGAACCTTACTACTTTGAAGAACAAAAAATGCTATTGTTGGTATTGCTATTATTACCAACAAAAAAATAATCAATATTTTATATATTTTTTTAATACTTTTGCCCTTTAAAACTCTAACGCAAAAGAAGCGAAAAAAATTATAAATAACTCAAATTCTAAGCAATAAATGAGCGTTACAATACTTGGGATAGAATCATCGTGTGATGATACTTCAGCAGCAATTATTAAAGATGGTTATCTTTTATCAAATATAATTGCTAATCAGGACGTTCATAAAGCTTATGGAGGTGTTGTCCCTGAGTTAGCTTCGAGGGCTCATCAGAAGAACATTATTCCGGTTGTTGACCAGGCATTGAAACTTGCAAAAGTTTCGAAAAATGATATTAATGCAGTTGCTTTTACTCGTGGACCGGGCTTATTAGGATCGTTATTGGTAGGGACTTCATTTGCTAAGTCATTTTCATTGGCAATGGATATTCCTTTAGTTGAAGTAAACCATTTGCAGGCACATATTCTGGTACATTTTATTAAAGAATTGGAAAAGAAAAAGAAAGTACCCGAATTTCCATTTTTGTGTTTGTTAGTTTCCGGTGGGCATACACAGATTGTTATAATAAAAAACCATTTAGAAATGGAAATTATTGGGCAAACTATTGACGATGCAGCTGGTGAAGCATTTGATAAATGTGCTAAAGTTATAGGTTTAACATACCCGGGAGGACCTGTTATTGACATAAATGCTCAACGAGGTAATAAACATGCTTTTACTTTTAGTAAACCAAGAATAAAGAATCTTGATTATAGTTTTAGTGGTTTAAAAACCTCCTTTTTATATTTTATTCGCGACAGTATAAATAAAAATCATGATTTTGTGAAAGAAAATATGATGGATTTGTGTGCCAGCATACAGTTTACTATTATTGAAATATTAATGGGTAAGTTGGAAATGGCTGTGAAACAAACAGGAATAAATCAGATAGCTGTAGCTGGTGGTGTTTCTGCAAATTCCGGTTTAAGAAATGCTCTTAAGGAAAGAGCTAAAGATTTTGGATGGGAAACCTTCATGCCTGAATTCAAATTTACTACCGATAATGCTGCAATGATTGCTATTACAGGATATTACAAATATCTGAATAAAGAATTTGCCAGTCAGGATATTGTTCCATTAGCCAGGCTTCCTTATTAATAAATGCCTAAAATTTAAAATTGTTAATAAACCAATTTTAGTTCATTTTAGACATTTATAATTTAAAATTCATTTTAACCCAATACAAAGGAGCTGAAATAATAATTAATAGTGCTAGTGAAGATAATCCAATACCTATCCCGAATCTATCAGCTAAAAATCCTATAATTGGTGCAATTATAGCTGCTAAAAGACTTTTTGCTTGTGAATTAGCTGAAAGAGCAGTTGCTAGAATGTCATCTTGATATAATTCACTAACATAAGCAACACCAACTGGATTTCGAAGATTTTCAATTAGGTATATTCCTATGTAAAACATGATAGAGGCAAAATAAAATCCGTAATGAAAAAATATTCCGCTTAAGAATGCTAATACGAATCCTATATACATAGTAGAATTTAAAACTAGTTCTATTGATTTGAATTTGTCTGTTAATTTTCCTGCTTTTCGTGATGCATAGGAAGTTGAAAAATAAATAATGAAATATAAAATCCCAATAAGTATTGCTGATCTTTGATTATCAGAAAAAGCTAGCAATACAGGAAGAGATAAAGCAAATATTTGAATTACGGCTTGTAAATAATCCTTAATAGCTCTGTGAAATCCACTATGAACAGAGAGATTTGCAATTGCTTTTAAAATCTGTTTGTTTTTAAATGAGAATTTAAAATCACGTATTACTTTGTATAATCTTTCTTTTATACTATCAGTTTTTGAATAGATATTTTTTCCATCTAATACTTTAGGATAAGTAGAAATAAGTAGCAGGTCTAATAAATATGGAATAGTTGAAAAAATAAAAATAGATTTAAAGTTCCCTGTATAAAAAACGATTGAGGCAGCCAGTAATGAGGAAATTGCAGATCCCATTTGCGACCATGATCTGGTATATCCGTAATAATGAACACGCTGATCTTTCCATCCTTTTATTTTTAAGTAATCGAATATCATTGCTTTATGAGTACCGGTTCTAAAGGCATCTCCAATAGCATAAACTATTATTGCAATAATGAAGATGTAATAAGAGTCTGATGTAAAGAATATTAAGAAGGAAGTGATATAAAATAAAAATGAAACTATGAGTGATTTCTTTCGGCCAAAAACATCGGCAATAATTCCAGAAGGTATTTCCAGAATATTAATAAAAACTTCGCGAATTGCATATAATGTTCCTATTTGCAAAAAGGTAATATTTTTATCAAGAAAAAATAAAATCAGAAACGGTTCAAAAAAACGTAAGTTCTTTAAAAAACCGTAAAAACAGAATTTATAATACTGCTTATCTTTTTTAAAAACTTGGTTCATATTTGAACTACATTAAAATGGCACAAGTACAACCTGTGCCATCAAAATCTCTCTTTTGCTATTATTATTGATGTTTCTTGAGTGACCGTATTGCAATAAAAATTGATCCAATAATTAATATTAAAAAGCTTAATGCAAACAATGCTTGTCGTTTAATAATTTTTATGATTGGGTCGTTTTTATGAGTTATATCTGTAATAACTG